>CBFCWS010000309.1:0-3964 GCA_965601765.1 uncultured Ilumatobacter sp.
GCGACGGATCGCCTGCGAGGCGGTGATGGCGCCCGGCGCCACGATGTTGAGCGGCCACCGGTACAGCTGGTCGATCACGTCGCCGGTGGTCGTGCTCGGGGCGAAGCCGAGGACCTCGACCGCACGCCGGTTGTCCGCGAGGCGTCCCCGGTGGAGCATCTCGAGGATGTGGTCGGGGATCGGGGCGCCGGCGAGGTACGCGATCCCGCGGGCGATCGACCACTCCGGGCCGACGAGGGGCACGCCGACGCGGCGACCGCGACGGATCGCCTGCGAGGCGGTGATGGCGCCCGGCGCCACGATGTTGAGCGGCTCGTCGAGCTGCTTGCGTGCCGCGGCGACGAACGCCTCGGCGGCGTCGTGCTGGTGGACGACCGCGAACGGGGGGTCGGCGAGCCCGCTGTAAGGCACGATCGGCATGCGGAGCATCCGCCCGAGCGCACTCGGCACGTGCGGGCCGAGCACCGTCGCGAGGCGCAACGCCCCGACGGCGACGCCGATCCGCTCGCCGATCGCGGCCGCGATCTGCTCGATCTCTGCGACCGCCCGACCGTACTCGCTGCTGGGCGACGGGGTGACGAGCTCGCTCGGCCGCGTGACCGACCCCCGGTCGCGGCCGTAGATCTCGATCCCGCTCCGGACGACGATCGACTCCAGCGCCTCGCACTCGGCGGCCGCCCCGAGGATCGACGTGACCGCTTCGTCGGTGAGCAGCCGGGCGCGCCCGGTGCCGGCCCGGGCGTAGGGTTCCCAGACGGCGATGTGGACGACCACGTGCGGGTTGAACTCGATGATCGTGTCGACCGTGCGGTCATGCTGCCCCGGGACGATACGATGGAAACGGGTCCGCCGCAGCCGCGATCGCGGGGGATCGACGTCGATGCCCTCGAGTGATCCCACCCACGACTCGTCTTCGAGCAGACTCGCCACCCTGGTGCCGAGCTCACCGCCCATTCCGCTGATCAGGACACGTCGACCTGCCACGACATGAACAGTACTTCCCGAGGTTCCGACGCATCCGGTCCGGCCCGGCTCCCCCGCCTCGTGCGGGCCGCCGCGCTCACGGCCGTGATCGCGGCGGCGGCTGTGGGCGGAGCGGCCTTCGCGAACGGGCCCGGGGCGCTCGACAGCGCCGCCGAGGTCGGACGACCGGCGGTCCGCGTCACGACCTCGGGTCTGTACCTGTACCCGGTCGAGACCCAGCCGCGATGTGAGAACCTCGACAACTTCGGTGGCGCCTCGAAGTCGTTCGGCAGCGGGGGCCACCAGGGCGTCGACATCGGCACCGAGCGCGGACAGGAGGTGTATGCCGTCACCGACGGGGTGCTGTACCGCAAGTGGACCGACCTCGCCAGTGCCCCCGGCCTCGGATGGGGCCTCCACGGGACCGACGACACCAAGTTCCGCTACTACCACCTCGACCGGTTCGCGCCGGGGCTCCGGGTGGGCTCGGTCGTCCGAGCCGGACAGGTGATCGGCTACGTCGGTGACACGGGCAACGCGTCCCCCGGTGGTTGGCACCTGCACTTCGAGATCCGGCCCGGGCCGGCTCCGCACTCCACGCCGGTCGACCCCAACCCGCTCCTCGCCATCCCCGACGACTGCGTCGTCTACTGGAGGTAGGTCGGCCGGCGACCGACCCCCGGCGCTGCTACCCCCGGCGCTGCTACGACGTCGGGCGCAGCTCGGCGGCGCGCATGACGACGTTGCGGGCCCACGGATCGAGCTGCCGGCCGGTGAGCCGTTCGGTCACGACGGTGGCCTTGGTGGGGTCGTCGACCAGACCGCACCAGCGGATGTACCCGCCCATGATGCCGACGAGTCGGTCACCGACCTCCTCGCCGTGGACCATGAGCTTCTTGCCGTCGCCGAGCAGCTGGTCGAGCTTGGCGAAGAACTGCCGGAGCCACCGGTCCTCGTCGTCGCCGTCGAAGGGCATGTGGACGTACGGGAGGTTGAGCTCGTCGTAGTTGTGGAGGTTGTGGGGCGCCTGGATGATCGACACGACGACGTCGAACCCGTTCTCGCGCAACCAGATGATCTCCTCCTGCCGGCGAACCCGACGATGGTTGGCACCGTAGCCGCCGGGCCGTTCGCAGATGGCGAGCTTGTCCCTGAGGATCCACGTGAACTGGCGTGGGGTGATCCCGAGCGCCCATTTCCCTCGCAACTTCGGTGGCATGGCATCGTGCACACTACCCGTCGGACACGACGATTCGGAACCGTCGCCGGTGGCGTTCGACCCGCCGGCCGCCGCCGATGTCGCACGCGACGCGCGACCCCTCCGCCACCGCCAGGACGCGCTCGATCGCCGCGGCGTCGGGCGGATAGCCGTCGACGGTGAGCCAGCGCCGCAGCGCCCGTCTCGCGATCGGTCGCGGCGCCGACGCGATGGCATCGGCGTCGGTCGGGTCGACGTCGGCCGCGAGTCGGTCGAGCAGGTCGGCGTCGTCGCGTGCGAGGTCGGCGTGGCGCGCGATGATCGGGACGACGTCGCGGCGCATCACGTCGCTCAGGAGCGGCAGTACGTCGTGCCGGATGCGGTTGCGCGTGATCGCGGGGTCGTGGTTGGTCGGGTCGAGCACCGGGTCGATGCCGAGCTCGATGCACAGCGCGGCGGTCTCGCGCCGGCGCAGCCCGAGGATCGGATGGCGGTGCCCGGGCGACATCGCGGCGACACCCGTCGATCCGGCGCCTCGCAGCAGCCGGTACAGCACGGTCTCGGCCTGGTCGTCGGCGGTGTGACCGGTGGCGACGTCGGCGGGCATGGCCGACCGGCGCGCCGCACGCGCCCTGGCCTCGAGGTCCGGACCTGGTTCGAGGTGGACGTCGTGGACGACGACATCGACGCCGAGGCGGCCCGCGATCGCGACCGCGGCGTCCGCCTGACGACCCGAGTGGTCGTGGAGGTGGTGATCGACATGGTGCGCCGTGACGCCGCGACCGTGAGTTGCGGCGAGCGCGAGGAGCGCACTCGAGTCGGGTCCACCGGAGAACGCGACGTTGATCGCGGACGTCGGCGGCGGGAAGGTGCAGCGGGGGAGGAGCTCGGCGAGCAGGTTCAGAGCTCGCGCTCGCGAGCGCGCCGGCCGCCGGGGAATCGATGCGCGGACACCTGCTTGAGGTAGCCGGCGATCAGGCCGGCGACGATCAGGCCGGCGACGATCAGCATGACCAGTCCGATCCACCAGTGCCAGATTTGGGCGGCGAGCATGGGATCAGCGTAGCCAGACGGCGGGCGACCGGGTCAACCCCGCGCGCGATCGGCGGCGACGTCTCGCGGTGGGATCAGGTGCGGCCGGCGGCCTCGCCGATGGCGCCGTCGCCGTCGATGTCCTCGTCGAGACAGTGCTCGATCCTCGACATGAGACCGGGCGGCATGTCCTCGTTCGAGCATTTGCGGCGGATCGCGAGCTTCAGCTCGGCGTGGAAGTCGAACGCCGAGAGGCAGTCCATGCAGGCACCGAGATGTGCCTGGAGATGGGTCCGGACGTCGGGGCTCAACTCGTCGTCGAGGAAGGAGTCCAGTTCCCGGAGTGTCTCGTCGCAGTCGCTCATGATCACGTCTCGCCGCCCGGCGTGGCGGGCTCGGTGAGCCCACGTGCCTCGGCATATTCGTACAACGCGCGCTGCATCGCTTTTCTTCCCCGGTGCAGGCGGGACATCACCGTACCGATCGGGATGTCGAGCATCTCGGCGATCTCCTTGTACGCGAACCCCTCGACGTCGGCGAGCAGCACCGGCAGGCGGAAGTTCTCGGGCAGGTCGTCGAGGGCCTGCTTGACCTCGTCGTCGGTGAACAGGTCCATGAACTGCTCCTCGGCCGACAGGCTGGCGGCGGCGGTCTCCATCGAGCCGAGACGCCGGTACAGGTACAGGTCCTCGACCTCGCCGAGATCGCTCTCCTGCGGGCGGCGTTGCTTGGCCCGGTCGAGGTTGATGTAGGTGTTGGTCAGGATGCGGA
>CBFCWS010000310.1:0-3948 GCA_965601765.1 uncultured Ilumatobacter sp.
GGCTTGCGGGCCGTGAGCCTGAGCGCGTCGTCGGGTTCGCCGCCGGTGTTCCAGCGACGCAGCCGGTCGGCCCAGCGGCCGAGCGCGTCGCTGCCGTAGGAACTGGCGTACAGCCTCTGTGGGACCGTGGAGACGGACGAACACGAATCCGGCGGTGACCTCCTCGACTCGCGGCCACACGGCGGCGTCCGAGACCGCGAGCGCCACCCCGTGTCGGCGGGCGATCGTCACCACCTCGTCGCACAGGTGCTCGGGATGGCGTAGCTCGAGCACGTGGCGCAGGCGACGAGGCATCCCCGGCCCGTAGCCGGCCTGCGCGACCCGGTGGTCGTGCCCGCGGGCCATCGTCGCCGCCTCCCCCGTGTCCCGCGGGAGCAGCGTCAGGAAGTGCTCGATCCCGTAGGCCGGAGGTGAACATGCCCGGGCAACTGCCACACGACGGGGCCGAGCTTGTTGCCGAGCTCGAGGACACCCGAGGCGAAGAAGTTGGCGAACGCCACGTTCACGTCGGCGAGCTTCTTCACGTGGGTGATGTAGCGGCTGCCCTTCACCGCGAACACGAACCCCCGCGGGACCGCAAGGCACCACCGATCGAACGTTGACGGCTTCGCCAGTTCGTAGAAGGTGGCGTTGACCTCGACCGTGTCGAACCGGCGACCGATGAAGGCGAGCTCGTCGGACCTCGGCAACGTCACGGGGTAGACGTCGCCGCGCCAGCTCGGATCGTCCCAACCCGAGAGGCCGACCCTGATCCGGCCCCTCTCAGCACCGGTCGTCCAGCCGCCAGAGCCCGCGTCGCGGGCAGCCCGGCGCACGGCAGCCACCTCGTCGCGGCGCGGGCGCCGGTCGACGTCGGCGTACCGGTGATTGCCCGGCACCCGGTGGTCGGGCCGGTACTGGCCCATGACGTTGACGTAGGTGTCTGCGGAGACGTCGCTTGCCAGCCAGCCCATGATCGCCGCCGCCTCCGCCGGCTGACCCGGCATCACGAGGTGACGCACGAGCAGCCCGCGCCGGGCGAGGCCGTCGGATCCGAAGCGCAACGGCCCGACCTGGCGGTGCATCTCGGTGACGGCGGCGCGCATCCGGGCCGGGTAGTCGGCGGCCCGGGCGAGTCGGCGGGCGGTCGCCGGCTCCCAGAACTTGACGTCGGGCATGTAGATGTCGACCAGCCCGTCGAGCAGCTCCAGCGACCGCAGCGCGTCGTAGGCGCTGGTGTTGTAGACGAGCGGCAGTCGCAGACCGCGAGGAACGGCGAGGGCGACCGCTTCGAGCACCTGGGGCACGACGTGCTCGGGCGTCACCAGGTTGATGTTGTGGCAACCGTGAGCCTGCAGGCGCACCATCAGGTCGGCGATCTCGGTGGCGGTCGACTCCGGTCCCGCCGCCCGCTGGGAGGTCTCCCAGTTCTGGCAGAACACGCAGCGCAGGTTGCAGCCGCCGAAGAAGATCGTGCCCGACCCGTTCCGGCCCCGCAGACAGTCCTCCTCACCGTGGTGCGGGAACGCACTCGCCACCACGGCGAGGCGCCCGGTGCGGCAGGCGCCGGTCTCGCCGGCGAGACGGTCGACATCGCAGTCACGAGGACACACCCGGCAGGGGGCGAGCTCGGCGAGGCCCGCCGCGACCCGGTCGGCCAGCTCACCGGAGCGCGCCAGCGCGAGGTAGGCCGGTTCGACGTCGTCGATCACAAATCCGGGGTCGACGCGATGGCCGATCATCCGGTCTCGCTCCAGTTCGTCCCGACGGCCCGCAGCGCATCGGCACCGGCGAGCCGTCCGCCGTCCTCGCACCGTTCGAGGTCGCGGTCGACTCCGTGACCACGATCGACCGCATACACCGCGCCGTCGGCGAGGATCGCCCGTAGCTCCCGCTCGTCCTCCAGGTCCCACACCGCGCCCCGTCCGGTCCCCTTCGGGATGCGCCGCCCGAGATCGTCCATCAGCCCGACCAGGTGGGGCGCGAGCTCGTCGTCCTGGAGCGACGTCAGGAGGAGCCGGACCCCGCAGGAGATGTCGAACCCGACGCCACCGGGCGAGACCACCCCGCCCGCTTCGACATCGGTCGCAGCGACGCCTCCGATCGGGAACCCATACCCCCAGTGCACGTCGGGCATGGCGTACGACGCCCGGACGATGCCGGGCAGCGTGGCGACATTGGCCACCTGATCGAGGGCGCGGTCCGACGCTGCCGCGGGGAGCAACGTCTCCGACGCGAACACCACGCCGGGCACGCGCATCGACCCGGTCGGTTCGATCCGCCATGTCGAGGGCGCCACCTCGACCAGCTCGATCGGGTCGTGTCGGCTACCGGCCTTCATCGCACCTCGATTCGATCGGGAATCACGTACTCGCTTCGACGATCGGTCTCCTGGGCCGGTCGGGCCAGAGCACGAGGTCCCGCGGGTTCGCCCGACGCCTTCCGCGAGGACCGGCCGCCGTCGTGCCCTTCGCCCCTTCCAGCCGAGTTCGCGGCGAGGTCCAATCGAGTTGGGCGCGGACGCACGCGATGGTTTCGCGCCCGAGGAGCGTCGACATGGTGTATCGCGATCGACGAGACGGTGGCCGCCGCTTGGCGGACCAGCTCCTCCACCTCGAGCACGACCCCGATGTCGTGGTTGTCGGTCTCCCCCGTGGTGGGGTCCCGGTCGCGGCCGAGGTCGCGACGCGGCTGCACGCCCCACTCGACGTGATCGTCGTCCGCAAGTTGGGTGTTCCGTTCCAGCCCGAACTGGGAATGGGCGCAATCGGCGAGGACGACGTCCGGGTGATCAACGACGAGATCGTTCAAATGGCCGACGTGAGCACCGAGCAGCTGGCCGTCGTCGAAGGACGCGAACGCGCCGAGCTCACGCGGCGGGCGGATCGGTTCCGCCGGGGCCGGACGCGCATCCCGCTGGCCGGCAAGGTGGTCGTCATCGTCGACGACGGGGTCGCGACCGGGTCGACTGCGAAGGCCGCGTGTGACGTCGCCCGGGCCGAGGGAGCGGCCCGGGTCGTACTGGCAGTGCCCGTGGCGCCGACCGACTGGACGATCCGACTGGCGGGCGCGGCCGACGAGCTCGTCGCCGTGGAGACCCCCGACTACTTCCGCGCCGTGGGCCAGTTCTACGCCGACTTCGACCAGACCGGCGACGAGGAGGTCGTTCGGCTGCTCGAGGAGGCGAGCGCTCGAGTTGCGGCGTCCCGAACCGTCACCGACACGACGGCCGATGACCGACCCGGGCTCGACGAGGTCGTCGACATTCGGATGGGCGGGGTCGTCGTGGGAGGCCACCTCACGGCGCCCCCGCGTGCGGGCGGCCTGGTGATCTTCGCGCACGGCAGCGGCAGCAGCCGCCACAGCCCCCGCAATCAATACGTCGCCTCGGTGCTGAACGACGCCGGGTTCGGCACCCTCCTCTTCGACCTGCTGACGGGTGAGGAGGAACGCGACCGGTCGAACGTGTTCGACATCGACCTGCTCGCTCGACGGCTGACCGGTGTCGCCGCCTGGGCACGCGAACAGGACCGGTTGGGGCATCTTCGTACCGGGTTCTTCGGCGCGAGCACCGGTGCGGCCGCCGCGCTCTGGGCTGCCGCCGACCCGTCAAGTGATGCGGCCGCCGTGGTCTCCCGCGGCGGACGACCCGATCTCGCGGGGCCGCGGCTCGGCGCGGTCCGAGCGGCGACGTTGCTCATCGTCGGTGAGCGCGACTCCGTCGTCCTCGACCTCAACCGCCGGGCTCAGGCCGAGCTGAGGTGCCGGAACGAGTTGAGCGTGGTTCCGGGCGCGACGCACCTCTTCGAGGAACCGGGCACGCTACGCACCGCAGCGGAACTCGCCCGGGACTGGTTCCTCGAGCACGCGGCGATGCCGGGACCGGCACCCTCCGGCTCACGGTAGCCGGCGACCTCGGGCCACGAGGAGGTCGTCGCGCGCTGCTCGATCTCGGCGCCCGTGCCTCAC
>CBFCWS010000311.1:0-3931 GCA_965601765.1 uncultured Ilumatobacter sp.
GCGTTCGCGTCGCCCGGCTCGGGTCACAGGAGGGGCGCGGCTCGGTGTCGGTCGGGGTGGGGCCCGGCGAGCCGAGAACGGGCCGTACCATCGGGGGGCCGTACCATCGGGGGGGTGGGCACCGTGGGACCTCAGCGATGACTCGGACACGAAGCGAGTACCGGCTGTCGCCGGTCGCGGTGGCACCGCCGTCGGCCGAACGGGTGACTCGCCCGGTGCGCAACACCGACCGGGACGTGCTCGCCACGCTGATGCTCGACGCGTACCGGGGCACGATCGACGACGAGGGTGAGGACGTCGACGACGCACTGGCCGCAGTCGACGAGTACGTGGCCCGCATGCGGCACGAGCACTCCTTCGTCGTGACCGAGGACGACCGGGTGGTCGCCATGGCGTTCGTCACCGTCCACGACGGCGTGCACTACGTCGACCCCATCGTCGTGGCCGCCGACCGCAAGCGGACCGGTCTCGGCCGAGACGCCGTGCGCATGCTGCTCGAGTCGCTGGCGACCGCCGGCGTCACCGATGTCGGCGCGACGATCACCGACGGCAACACCGCGTCCGAGGGACTGTTCCTCGGACTCGGCTTCGCCCGACGAGGGCCGTGGGCCTGACCGACCTCCGTGTGTCGAGCAGCCGGACAGTCGCGTAGCGGGACGCATCAGCGCAGCGGGGGGTGCGGCGCGAACCCGGGTCGGTGCCATTCGGCCCTACGTCGACGGTGAGCCGTGCGCGACGGTCGAAGTCGGCAACTGCAACGCGCCGGGTCCTTGGCGCACGTCACCGGGCTCGGCCACGAGCGATGGAGGTGATGCAGATGCGTCGGATGATCATGCTGACAGCTCTCACGGGGTTCGTCCTGCTGGGTGGCGCACCCGCCGGGGCCGACCCGGTCCAGAAGTCGGCGTACATCGTGGCCGAGTGCCCGGTCGAGGGAAATCCTCAGTCGATCGAGAAGATGTGGTTCCCGACCGAGGACTCGATCCAGATCCGGCAGGCCACGAACGTGTACGACGAGTTCCTCTACGTCGGCGGCGAGTGGGTCGGCCCGTTCGCGCAGAACACCACGGTGGCGAACGTGACCGCGGCGTTCCCGTCCTTCGAGGGCAATTTCTGGGGCACCTGGACGTTCGACGACTACGGCCAGGTCGCCGGCTTCGACGACATGGAAGGAAGGTGGGTGTTCACGGAGAACGGTGCGGCGAAGGCGACCGGCAAGACGGCCGACGGACGGGTGGTGAAGGTCGCGCTCGACGTCGAGTCTCCCGCTCCGCCCCCCGACGGCTGCAGCGTGGCGGAGTTCGTCATCTACGACCGGTGACCACCGAGAAGACCGGCGGTCGGAACGACCGCCGACGCGGGCTCGGCCTCGATGGGTCGTCGAGGCCGAGCCGATCGCGCGTGTGTCGTCGCCGGCAACGCTGACCGCGCTCTCGGCGCACAGGCGGGGTGCACTGCGCGGCTGCATCGACCGACGCAGCACGCGCAGATGCGGATGGAGCGGCCAGACGCTGTCGACCCTCTCGGGAGGCGCATGCCGCGGGGCTCCGCGCCCGCCGATGCGGCACTCGACGCCAACCACGGCGACGGTCGGCGCCTCGGCCCGTCTCCCGCCGACGTCGAACTGACACGACCACCTCGACGCGTCGCCGCACGGCGTGATGCACCGGCGGATGTCGGCACCGGTCGGACGGCACACGCCCCGGGCCCCGGTTCGGTCGGCGCCGACGCGGGTTATGGTCCGGGCCGATGGACGCCTTCGAGGTCGACACCGAGCGCCAGCGCGGGCTCCGGCGCATGAAGGCCGTCGCCGGCGGGCTGCTGGTCCTGGCGGCGATCGTCTACGTGATCACGACCGTCGCGGGCGCCGAGGGGTGGATCGGCTACGTGCAGGCCTTCGCCGAAGCGGCGATGGTCGGCGCGCTGGCCGACTGGTTCGCCGTCACCGCCCTGTTCCGCCACCCGCTCGGCATCCCCATCCCCCACACGGCGATCATCCCCCGGCGCAAGGACCAGATCGGCCGCAGCCTCGGCGAGTTCGTCGAGAGCAACTTCATGACGTCCGAACTGCTCGCCGAACGGCTCGACCAGGCGCTCGTCGGACGTCGGCTGGGCACTTGGCTGAGCTCGCCCGCCAACGCCGATCGAGCGGCCGGGGCGATCGGCGACGTCCTCAAGGGCGGGTTGGAGGTCCTCGACGACACGGCGATCCAGCACGATCTCGAGGCGGTGATCCGGCGTCGGGTCCGGGCGGTCCCGGCCGCACCGCTCGCCGGCCGGTTGATCGAGTTCAGCATGGAGGGCGGCCATCAGCAGCGCCTCCTCGACGCCGTGCTCACCGGTCTCGACGGATTCCTCGACGACAACCGGGACACCTTCCGCCGGCGGATCTACACCGAGTCCCCCTGGTGGGTGCCCGAAGCGCTCGACGACCGCGTCCTGGCCAAGATCTACGACGTCGCCCAGCGGTTCCTCCGCGACGTCCGCGCCGACCCCGACCACGAGATGCGCCGAGCGGTCGACCGTCGAGCCGCTGGGTTCGCGACCCGGCTCGCCCACGACCCCGACCTGCGCCGGCGCGGCGAGCAGCTCACCGAGGAGGTCCTCGACCATCCCGAGTTCCGGGCCTGGGTGGAGTCGCTCTGGATCGGGACGAAGCAGTCGATGATCGAAGCCGGCGACGACCCCGACAGCGACCTCCGCCGTCGGCTGGCTGAGACGATCCGTCGGTTCGGCGAACGTCTCGCCGCCGACGCCGATCTGCAGCACAAGGTCGACGACTGGGTCGCCCGGGCCGTCGTCTACGTCGCGGAGCACTACCGCAGCGAGGTGAGCGACCTCATCTCGTCCACCGTCGACCGCTGGGACGGCGAGTCGACCGCACGGCGCATGGAGCTGCAGGTCGGGCGCGACCTCCAGTTCATCCGCATCAACGGCACGCTGGTCGGCGGGCTGGCCGGCCTCGTGATCCATGCTCTCGCCGAGCTCCTGTGACGTCCGACAGCAGCCGGACGCTCGCCGCGAGCTCGGCGGCCGGCGGGCCGGAGCTCAGATCGAGCGGTTCTGCTGGAGCAGCTCGAACTCCTCGACGGTCATCAGGACCGCGCGCGCCTTGGACCCCTCCGACGGGCCGACCACACCGCGCTGCTCGAGCAGGTCCATGATGCGTCCGGCTCGCGCGAAGCCGACCTTGAGCTTGCGCTGCAGCATCGACGTCGAGCCGAGCTGGCTCCGCACGACGAGCTCCATCGCCTGGCGCATCATCACGGCGTCCTCGTCCTCGTCGCCCGCCGAGAACGCATTCGCATCGGCGGTGACGTCGAGCTCGTCGGCGATCATCGACGGAGCGGACGCACCCGACGGCGGACCGGCCTCGGCAGCCTCCTCACCCTCGACGTTGCTGTCGAAGACCGGTTCGGGTGCCTGGTGGCGCCAGTGGGTGACGATCTTGCGGACCTCGTCCTCGCTGACGAACGAGCCCTGGATGCGGTTGGGCACCGAGGAGTTGCCCGGCAGCAGCAGCATGTCGCCCTGACCGACCAGCTTCTCCGCTCCCGGCTGGTCGAGGATCACGCGGCTGTCGGTGAGCGACGAGACCGCGAACGCCATCCGGGCCGGGACGTTGGCCTTGATCACCCCGGTGATCACGTTCACCGACGGTCGCTGGGTGGCCACGATCAGGTGGATACCGACCGCCCGCGCCTTCTGGGCGATCCGCGTGATCGACTCCTCGACATCGCGGGCGGCGACCATCATCAGGTCGTTGAGCTCGTCGACGACCACCACGATGAACGGCATGTGCTCGTACGGCGAGTCGTCCGGGTCGATGCCGGGCGGCGGGTCGATCTCACCGGCCGCGACCGCCGCGTTGTACCCGGTGATGTCGCGGTAGCCGACCTCGGACAGCACGTCGTAGCGACGCTCCATCTCC
>CBFCWS010000312.1:0-3906 GCA_965601765.1 uncultured Ilumatobacter sp.
AGACGACCCGCTCCGCCCCCGAGCCGTCACCCGTCGCGAGACGACCCGCTCCGCCCCCGAGCCGTCACCCGTCGCGAGACGACCCGCTCCGCCTCCGAGCTCGCCACCTCCCTTACCTGGCCAGGATCTCGTCGGCGACGCGGTCGAGGCCGGCGGCGCGGCTGGCCTTGACGAGCACCACCGTGCCGTCAGCGATCCCGCCGACGGCGGCGACGGGATCGGTGACCGGATCGAGTCCGTAGAGATCGGTCCCGACCGGGATCAGCTCGATCCCGAGCGCCTCGACCTGCGCAGCGATCCGGCGGTGCGCGTCCAGCGGATCGGCGAGCTCGGCCATCAGGCCGAGGACGGCGACCCTGCGGACCGCATCCATCGCCGCGACCGCCTCGAGCGCGGCGGCCATCGAGGTCGGGTTGGCGTTGTAGGCGTCGTTGACGAGCACCGCGCCGCCCGAGGTGCGCCGGACGTCCATCCGCATCGCCGAGACCGTCGCGTCCGCGAGGGCCGCCGCCGCGGCGTCGATGCGCCCCTCGACGACGCCCGCGACCGCCAGCGCGGCGGCGGCGTTGGCGACCATGTGCAGGCCGCTGACCGGCAGCCGGACGTCCGCGCTGCCCCACGGCGAGTGCGCGGTGAACCGGGCCCGGGCGAGCTGGTCGAGGTGCACGTCGGTGACGGCGAGGGTGCGTCCGGCGCCCCCGCCGATGCCGTAGGTGACGACGTCACCCGCGGCTCTCGACGCCATCGCCGCGACGCGATCGTCGTCGCCGTTGAGCACGGCGACGCCGTCGGCGGGGAGCGCCTCGACCAGCTCCCCCTTCGCCCGGGCCACGCCGTCGATGTCGCCGACGAGCTCGGTGTGGGACTCGGCGACCGCGGTGACCACACCGATGGTCGGGCGGGCGATGTCGCACAGCCGGGTGATCTGCCCGAAGCCGCGCATGCCCATCTCGACGACGAGCACGTCGGTGTCGTCGTCGGCGCCGAGGATCGTGACCGGCAGCCCCTGTTCGTTGTTGAAGCTGCGGGCGCTCGCGGTGACCGTGCGCGTGGCCGCCAGCGCGGCGGCGACGAAGTCCTTCGTCGACGTCTTGCCCACGCTCCCGGTGATGCCGACGACCGGCACGTCGAGTCGCCCGCGCGCCCACGCTCCGAGCCGGAGCAGGGCGTCGGAGGTGTCGGCGACCTCGACCGACGGGACCCGGTGGTCGACCGGCGGGCGATCGGTCAGGAAGGCGGTCGCGCCGGCGTCGATCGCAGCCGAGACGAAGTCGTGCCCGTCGCGCTCGGCGACGATCGGCACGAAGAGCTCGCCGAGGGCCGTCGTCCGGGAATCGAACGAGGCACCGTCGACATACGAGTCCGCCGCCGCATCGGACGGGTGGAGCCGCCCGTCGAGGGCTTCGGCGATCCGGGATGCCAGCAACCGCATGACGCCGAACGGTACCGTCGTCGGTGTGGCCGATGATCGCATTCACCTGATCGTGCTGTTCGGGGGCCAGTCGGCCGAGCACGAGGTGAGTTGCGTGACCGCCACCCACGTCCTCGCGGCCGCCGACCCCGCCCGCTACCGCATCACACCGGTCGGCATCTCCACCGACGGATCCTGGGCCATCGCGGCGGGCGCCGCGGAGGCCCTGTCGGCCGGCCGCGCGCTCCCCGAACGGCTCGACGCGGCCGGTGACGAGGTCTCGCCGAGCTCCGTGCTCAGCCCCGCGGAGGCGACGACCGCCAGGACCGTGGTGCTGCCGCTCCTCCACGGCCCGATGGGCGAGGACGGCACCGTCCAGGGCATGCTCGAGCTCGCCGACGTCGCGTACGTCGGCTCCGGTGTGCTCGGCTCGGCGCTCGCCATGGACAAGGCGATGGCCAAGCAGGTGCTCGCGGCGGCCGGCGTCGCCCAGGCCCGTCACCGGGCGTTCGCCGATCGGCACATCACACCTGGGCTGCCGAGCGAGATCGCCGACGAGCTCGGGCTGCCGTGCTTCGTCAAGCCCGCGAACCTGGGCTCGTCGGTGGGCGTGACCAGGGCCCGGACGGTCGAGGAGGTGCGCGACGCCATCGAGCGCGCGGCCTCCTACGACGAGTGGATCGTCGCGGAAGAGGCGATCGTGGGCCGTGAGATCGAGATCGCGGTGCTCGGCGATCCGGGCGACCCGTTCGTGTCGGTCCCGGGCGAGATCGTCCCCGGCGACGAGTTCTACTCCTACGACGACAAGTACGTGAACGACGCCTCGCAGGGACTCGTCCCGGCCGCGCTCACGCCCGAGCAGACCGAGGAGGGTCGGGCGCTCGCCGCCCACGTCTTCCGGCTCCTGCGGTGCGACGGGCTCGCCCGGTGCGACTTCTTCTTCGAGGATCCCGCCGACGGCGGACGGGGGTTCCTCTGCAACGAGGTCAACACGATGCCCGGCTTCACCCCGATCTCGATGTTCCCCAAGATGCTCATCGCGAGCGGCATGACGTACCCGGAGATCATCGACCGGCTGATCGACCTCGCCCTCGCCCGTCACGCCAGGCGGCGACGCAACACCGAGCACTGAGCGGGGGCGCTGGCTACGGTCTGGCCATGGCCGAGTCGGTACCGGACACGCTCAACGAGATCGGCGTGCTGCGTCGCCGCGAGATCGAGGCACGCATCGTCGCTCCCCTGCTCGATCGTCTCGCGGCACGGTTCGGCGACGAGGTGTACCAGGTCGCCGCGGCGACGATCGTCGACATCGCCCGCGAGCAGGGGGCGGCGCTGGCCGCCGAGGCGGGCGGCGACTCGCTCGCCACCTTCGCCGAGACGCTCGGCGCGTGGACGAGCGGCGGCGCGATGGACATGACGGTGGTCGAGGCCGGCGAGGACCTGTTCTCCTTCGACGTCACGCGTTGCGGGTACGCCGACATGTACCGGGCCCTCGGCCTCGCCGGTCTCGGCGCGATGCTGTCGTGCAACCGCGACGCCTCGCTGATCGAGGGCTTCAACCCCGCGGTCTCGTTCCGCCGGACGCAGACGCTGATGGAGGGTGCATCGCACTGCGACTTCCGCTACCGACTCGAGGCCACACCGGTCGAGCTCGCCGAACGACGCTGAGCGAACCCGCAACCCGGGGGCGTCGGCGAGATCTTCCTCGCAGCGGGAATATGTCAATCTTGACGCGTGTTCAACCGGTCAGATGCGTCAATCTTGACGCATCTCACGCAGAACACCACGCAAGGACAGCACGATGACCATCTTCAGCAACCCGACCACCCTCCCCCTCCGCTCCGGCACCTGGACCGTCGACACCGCCCACAGCAGCATCGAGTTCACGATCCGGCACCTCGGCATCAGCAAGGTCCGGGGCCGGTTCAACCGCTTCGACGCCTCCCTCACGGTGGGCGACTCGATCGAGACGTCGTCGGTCGAGGCGACCGTCGAGCTGTCGAGCGTCGACACCAACAACGCCGACCGCGACGCCCACCTGCGCAGCACCGACTTCTTCGGCACCGACGACAACCCGACGATGACCTTCCGCTCGACCGGCGTCGCCGACCAGGACGGCGACTACCAGCTCCTCGGCGATCTCACGATCAACGGCATCACCCGGCCGATCGCTCTCGACGTCGAGTTCAACGGGGTCGAGCACTACCCGCTGGACCAGTCCGACCACGCGGGCTTCTCCGCCACCGGCACGATCAAGCGCAGCGAGTTCGAGGTCGACTTCGACGTCCCGCTCGGGGTCGACAAGGTCGCCCTCGGCGACAAGGTCAAGATCGAGCTCGAGGTGCAGTTCGTCGAGCCCAGCTGACGCCGCGACCGCGGCCGACGGCTACGGTCCGGCCATGACCTCGACGGCGCCCGTGCGCTGGCTCGACGCCACCGAACAGCGGGCGTGGTGGGCGCTGCTCGAGGTCGGGTCGGGGCTGTTCGATCTGCTC
>CBFCWS010000313.1:0-3823 GCA_965601765.1 uncultured Ilumatobacter sp.
GTGGCTCGTCGAACTCGGGCGGCGGCGGTGGGTCGAGCTCGGGCGGCGGCGGTGGCTCGTCGAGCTCGGGCGGCGGTGGCTCGTCGAACTCGGGCGGCGGCGGTGGGTCGAGCTCGGGCGGCGGCGGTGGGTCGAGCTCGTCGGGCGGTTCCGGTGGTTCCGGTGGATCGAGTGGTGGTTCGTCGTCCGGCGGTTCGTCGTCCGGGAGCTCGTCGGGTGGCTCGTCGGGTGGGGCCAGCGCACCGTCGGTGTCCGGTCTGGCCGGCGTCGCCGTGAGTGCCGCGTACGGACAGCTGGGTGTGCCCTACCGCTTCGCGACGTCCAACCCCGGGGTCTCGTTCGACTGCTCGGGGCTGACGTCCTACGCCTGGAGCCAGGCAGGCGTCTCGCTCCCGCGCAACTCCCGCTCCCAGGCGGCGTCGCTGCCGCGCATCCCCCCGGCGTCGGCGCAGCCCGGCGACCTGATCTTCTACTACTCGCCGATCAGCCACGTCGGCATCTACGTCGGTGGTGGCCAGATGGTGCACGCGCCCAACACCGGTTCCGTCGTCAACGTGACGGGTGTGTCGTGGGGCAAGGTCACCGCGGTCGGCCGCCCCGGCTGATCGAAGACGTCGGCGCAACGGTCGTGCACGACGGGCTCCTGGCGTCGCGGCGCCGTCCGCGTCACGAGCGTGCTGGTGAGCACACCCCTCGGCGGAGGTCCCATCGCCGGCGAACCCGACCGGATCGGCATCTCGACACGACCGTCCCGAACGGCGCGCGGCGCTGCGTCCGCGACCGGGCCGGCCTGCCGATCGACGGCATGTCGGTACCCGTCACGGTGCGTGTCGCGGCGGCGTCCGCGCCGTGAGCGCCACACGTGCGGGCGACCACCTCGTCGGTTGGACGCAGGGCTCGTTCAGCGCTGCGGGCTTCCGGCGGGATCATTACCGACGCGGAACCGGACCCGCGGTGATCGTGATCCACGAGGTGCCGTGTATCACGCCGCGGGTGACCGACTTCGCGAACGACGTCGTCCGGCGCGGGTTCACCGTGGTCATGCCCGACCTGCTCGGGACCCCGGGTCGCGAGCCCACGCCGCAGTACGCCCTCGCACAACTGGTCCGCCTCTGCGTCGCCCGCGAGTTCACGACCTGGGCGGTGGGGGAGACGTCGCCGATCGTCGCCTGGCTGCGAGCTCTCGCGCGCGCCGTCCACGCCGAGGTGGGCGGACCGGGCGTCGGCGCCGTCGGCATGTGCTTCAGCGGGGGGTTCGCCCTGGGGATGTCGGTCGACGACGTCATGGTCGCCCCCGTGCTGTCGCAGCCGTCGATGCCGTTCCCGTTCGGGAGCGACGAGCGGCGCGGTGATCTCGGCCTGGCGCCCGACGATCTCGCACGGATCGCGGAGCGGGCGGCGGCCGGGTGCGAGGTGCTCGGGCTCCGGTTCGCCGGCGACCCATCGGTCGGGACGCGATTCCAAACGCTGCGCGATCTGCTGGGCGACGCGTTCATCGCCGTCGAGCTGCCACGGACGTCGTGGCGCGACCACTCCGTCCTCACCGAGCAGCGCGACGAGGGCGCCGTCGGACGGGTCCTCGACTTCCTCGCCGAGCGCCTCCTCGTCGAGCCGGGCTGAGGCACGATCCCGTGCCGTCGACCCGCAGTACCGTGGGCGATGTGACCGATCCGCCCTCGGACGCCCGTCATCGCAGCGCCCTCGAGGCGGCCTGGGCGGACTTCGACGACCCGCGGGCGCTGGTGGCCGTCGAGGAGCTCTCGGCGATGGTGTCGACCAATCGCGTGTACCGGCTCGTGCTCGACGACGGTTCGGCCGTGATCGGCAAGACCTCGAGCTTCGGCTCGTTCTTCCTGTTCGCCGAGGACCACGAACGGCTCCACCTGACGATGGAGCTGCTCCGGGGCACCCGGTTCGACGGGTTCCTGGCCGAGGTGATGACACGGGACGGCGAACCGTACTTCTGGTACGACGGCGAGACGTGGGCGGTGTTCTACACCGAGGTCGACGTCGGCGAGCGGCTCCCCGCGATCCTCGACGCCGCGCAGATCAGCCGCCTCGGTGCCGAGCTCGCGCACTTCCACCGGGCGTGTGCTGCGGTCGCACCGAGCATCCCGCCACCGTCCAAGACCGCCAAGAGCGACGCGGTCAACCTGTACGAGCGGCTCGAGTCGTCCCGGGCGGGCGAGCACCTCGGTCTCGATCGGAGCCGCATCGACCTCGTCCGCCGGCACGCGCACCGGTTCCTGATGGCGATGCACGACTCCGGCTACGACCGGTGGCAGAAGATGCCCGTGCTCATCGACTGGAACCTCGGCAACTTCTCGGTGGTGCCCGACGGCGATTCGTTCCGGTTGTTCAGTCGCTGGGACTACGACTGGTTCCGGATCGAGTCGCGGTTGCTCGACTTCTACTTCCTGTCGCGGGTGTCGTCGCAGACCGGCGACCGCAGTGGGTTCACCTACGGTTCGCACACGATGCTCCAACCGCGCTTCCGGCTGTTCCTGCGGAGCTACCACGAGGTCTATCCGCTGACGGAGGCGGAGGTGCTGTTCCTCCCCGAGGCCTATCGGTTCTTCCTCCTGAACTACGTGATCCGGCAGGGTCGCCACTTCTTCCGCCCGGACTTCTGGCAACACCTGCTGCACGACGCCGTCGACGTCCACCTGCCGGCGCTCGACTCGGTCGATTTCGGGCCGTTGCTCGACGTCGTCACCTGACGGGTGCTCCGACCCGACCGCACCCCCGAGTGGGCGTCAGCGGAGCGCGTTCTCCTGGCGCGTCGCCAGCCGCTGGATGTTGCCGACGTGGCGGATCATGACCAGACCGCACAGCCCGATCGTCGCGAGCACCTCCCAGGCCTCCTGACGGACGATGCCGACGCCGATGGGGAGGAGGACGACCACGACGATCGACGCGATCGACGCCTTCCTGGTCAGCCGCGACACCCCGAGCCACACCGGGACCAGGACGAGCAGGACCAGCGGCGAGAGCACCGCGAACCCG
The DNA here is from genome assembly GCA_965601765.1 of uncultured Ilumatobacter sp. Taxonomy (GTDB): domain Bacteria; phylum Actinomycetota; class Acidimicrobiia; order Acidimicrobiales; family Ilumatobacteraceae; genus Ilumatobacter. Next base: position 3,007 of record CBFCWS010000313.1, read on the forward strand.
CCGGCCCCGGTCGCGACGCCCTTGCCGCCGCGAAAGCCGTTCCAGATCGGGAAGACGTGGCCGATGACGGCGGCGGCGACGAGCAGGTAGCCGGCCGGACGGCCGGCGGCGAGGAGGCCGAGCGCCGCTGCGATCGCACCCTTCGCGCCGTCGAGCGCGAGCACCCACAGACCCTTGCGCCAACCGAGCGAGCGCGTGACGTTCGACGCGCCGGGGTTCCCCGATCCGACGGTGCGGATGTCGACCCCGCTCGCGCGGGCGACGAGGCTCGCGCTGGGGAAGGTGCCCAGCAGGTACGCCACCGGCACGAGCGCGGCCCACACGACGCCGGACGTCACTTCCGGGTCAGCGCGATCGCGACCGGTCCGGTGGGTGGGCCCGGCTTGGAGTGGTCGGCCATCGGCCGGGGTGCGTGGCCCGGCGCCAGCGCGGCGAGAGCGAGCTCGCCCTCCCCGCCCACGCACTCGGGGTCGGCGCCGTCGAGGGGCAGGCCGGTGAAGAACTTCGCCGCCAGGCAGCCGCCCTGGCACGCGTCGTACGAGCCGCACGACGCGCACGCGCCCGCCGACTGCGGCTCGCGGAGCTCGCGGAACAGCTCGCTGGCGGTCCACACCGCTGCGAACCCGCCGGGGTCGCGCACGTTCCCGGCCCTGAACCGTTCGTGGATCACGAACGGGCAGGCGTAGACGTCGCCGACCGGATCGACGAGGCACACCACCCGACCGGCACCGCAGAGGTTGAGACCGGGCAGGTTCTGGTCGCCCAGGGCGTTCAGGTGGAAGAACTTGACGGCCTCTGCGATGCCGTTCTCGACCCG
>CBFCWS010000314.1:0-3809 GCA_965601765.1 uncultured Ilumatobacter sp.
GCTGATCCTCACCGCAGGGATCACCGCCCGCGAGGCGGATGTGTTGCGCTCCTACGCGCGCTACGGGCGCCAGACCGGGCTCGCCTTCAGCCAGGTCTACGTGCAGCAGGTGCTCAACCGCCTTCCCGAGTTCTCCCGCCTGCTGGTCGAGCTCTTCGACGAACGCTTCGACCCCGATCGTCACGACTCGATGGAGGAACGGGAGCTGGCGACGACCGCGGTCGTCGACCGGCTGCTGGCCGAGCTCGACGCGGTTCCGTCGCTCGACGACGACCGCATCGGCCGGCTGTTCCTCGCGCTCGTCATGGCGACCGTGCGGACGTCGGCGTTCCAGAGGAATCGCAGCACGCTGGCGTTCAAGTTCGACCCGGCGCGCGTGCCCGATCTCCCCGATCCCCGACCGGCCCACGAGATCTTCGTGTCGTCGGCACAGGTCGAAGGCGTGCACCTGCGCGGTGGGCGGATCGCGCGCGGCGGCCTTCGCTGGAGCGATCGGCCCGAGGACTACCGCACCGAGGTGCTCGGCCTCGTGAAGGCGCAGATGGTGAAGAACGCGGTGATCGTGCCCGTCGGTTCGAAGGGTGGGTTCGTGGTCAAGCGCCCGTTTGGCGACCCCGTCGAGCGCGGCGTCGAGGGTCTGGCGTGCTACCGCAAGTTCATCGGCGGTCTGCTCGATCTCACCGACAACATCGTGGCCGGTGAGATCGTGCCGCCGCCGCGGACGGTGCGGTACGACGGCGACGACCCGTACCTCGTCGTCGCGGCCGACAAGGGCACCGCATCGTTCAGCGACGTCGCCAACGAGGTCGCCTCGGAGTACGGGTTCTGGCTGGGCGACGCCTTCGCGTCCGGGGGGAGCGCAGGCTACGACCACAAGGCGATGGGGATCACCGCGCGCGGCGCGTGGGAGAGCGTGCGGCGCCACGCGGAGGTGCTCGGACTCGATGCCGATCAGAGCCCGATGAGCGTGGTCGGGGTCGGCGACATGTCGGGTGACGTGTTCGGCAACGGGATGCTGATCTCCGAGCACATCCGGCTCGTGGCCGCCTTCGACCACCGCCACGTCTTCGTCGACCCGCACCCCGACGCCGCCGTGAGCCACGCCGAGCGCCGGCGGCTGTTCGACCGGCCGCGGTCGAGTTGGGCCGACTACCGGACCGATCTGATCTCCGACGGCGGCGGTGTTTTCGCTCGCACCGAGAAGTACGTGGCGGTGAGCGACGAGATGCGCGACGTGCTCGGTGTCACGGCGGCGACGATGACGCCCGACCAGCTGATCTCGGCGATCCTGCGTGCGCCGGTCGATCTGTTGTGGAACGGCGGGATCGGCACGTACGTGAAAGCGTCGTCCGAGAGCGACGACGACGTCGGCGATCGCACCAACGACGCCGTGCGCGTGAATGCGTCGGAGCTGGGATGTCGGATGGTGGGGGAGGGCGGCAATCTCGGCTTCACGCAGCTGGCGCGCGTCGAGTACGCCCTCCACGGCGGGTTGATCTACACAGATGCGATCGACAACTCGGCCGGGGTCGACTGCAGCGACCACGAGGTCAACATCAAGATCCTGTTGAGCGACGTCATGGATCACACGGCCATGACGATGTCGGAGCGCAACGAACTGCTCGCCGAGATGACCGACGAGGTGGCCTCACTCGTGCTCGCCAACAACAAGGCCCAGACGATGGCGTTGCTGATCGCGCGCACCCAAGGGCTCCCGATGGTGAACGTCCACGCGCGCTACCTGGATCAGCTCGAGGCCGAGGGATGGCTCGAGCGCGAGCTCGAGTTCCTGCCGACCGACAAGCAGATCGCCGAGCGGCAGTCGGCGGGATCGGGGTTGCGCGCTCCCGAGTTCGCGATCCTCATCGCCTACACGAAGAACGCGAACGTCGTCGAGATCCTCGACAGCGACCTGCCGTCGTCGGCCGTGCTCGACGACGACGTCATCGACTACTTCCCGACCCCGCTGCGCGCTCGGTTCCGCAGTGAGATCCTCGGCCACCGCCTCCGTCGCGAGATCGCAGCCACCCAGCTCGTCAACCAGATGACCAACCTGTCGGGCATCTCGTTCGACCATCGCATGGCCGAGGAGACGGGCGCCTCGGTCGTCGACATCGCGCGCGCGTGGTTGACCGTGCGCGAGATCCTGGACTTCCCGGCGTGGTGGGACGAGGTGGGCGAACTGCACCCGGTGTCGCTCACCGATCACCTCGACCTCTACCTCGACTGTCGGCGCACCGCGGAACGCTGTGCGTTGTGGTTCCTCCGGCACCGCCGTCCACCGGTCGACGTGGCCGCCGAGGTCGAGCGCTTCCGGACCCGTGTGCTCGCGCTCGCGTCCAGGTTCGACACGCACCTGCGCGGCGCGATGCGCGACGGCGCGCTCGGGCTCGCGACCCGTCGGGTCGAGCAGGGGGTCCCGCCCGATCTCGCCCAGCGCTCGTCGGTGTGGCGATTGCTCCACACGAGCTTCGACATCGTCGAGCTCTCGGAGCGGTGCGGCGTCGACGACGGCACCGGTGCCGACGTGTACTGGGAGGTGTTCGATCGCCTCGAGCTGATGTGGCTGTGGGACGCGGTCGCCGCCCTGCCCCGCTACGACCGCTGGCAGACCCAGGCGCGGTCGTCGTTGCGGGACGACATGCTGTCGGTGCTCGCCGACCTCGCCACCGGGATCGTCACCTTCGGCAGCTTCGACGAGTGGGCGGCGGTGAACGCCCGAGCGATCGAGCGCAGCGTCGGTCAGCTCACCCAGATCCGCCGCACCGACGTGTTCGACGTCACCAACCTCTCCGTCGCCCTTCGACAGCTCCGCAACCTCGCAGTGATGTCCCTTCACGACCTCCGATGACGCGCTCCATGCGCGCTCGACGGCGGGTGGGTAGCGTGCGGCGCTGATGAGCGCGTCGCCTCGATATCGGTTCGCACCGTCACCGACCGGGATGTTCCACGTCGGTGGAGCGCGCGCGGCGCTGTTCAACTGGGCGCTGGCGCAGTCGAGCGGCGGCACGTTCGTCCTGCGCATCGAGGACACCGACGAGGCCCGCAACCGGCCCGAGTGGACGCAGGGGATCGTCGACGCGCTCGACTGGATCGGCATCTCGGTCGACGACGGGCAGGTCGAGGGCCCGCTGTTCCAGTCGGACGGGGCCGACGAGCACCTCCGGCGCGCCGGCGAGCTGTTCGAGTCCGGTCACGCCTACTACTGCGACATGACCCCCGAGGAGGCGGCCGCCCGCGCCGAGTCGGAGGGGTTGACCGGGTACGGCGGGTGGTCGCGCGACCGTGGCCTCGGTCCGGGGGAGGGGCGCGTGCTCCGGTTCCGGGTCCCGGACGGAACGACGACGGTGCACGACCTCGTCCGCGGCGACGTCGAGTTCGATCACGCGACGATCGAGGACTTCGTGCTCGTACGCGGCAACGGGACCCCGGTGTTCGTGCTCGCCAACGTCGTCGACGACGTCACGATGGGGATCACCCACGTCGTGCGCGGCGAGGAGCACCTGTCCAACACGCCCAAGCAACAGCTGATCTGGACGGCGCTCGGTCACGAGCCGCCCGCGTGGGCGCACCTGCCCGTCCTCGTCAACGAGCAGCGCAAGAAGCTCTCGAAGCGGCGGGACAAGGTCGCGCTCGAGCAGTACCGGGACGAGGGGTACCTGGCCGATGCGATGGTCAACTACCTGATGACCCTCGGCTGGTCGCCCGGCGACGACGAGATCATGCCGTGGCCGGACATGGTGGCAGCGTTCCGGCTCGACGACGTCAACCTCTACCCGGCCTTCTTCGACGCGAAGAAGCTGCAGGCG
>CBFCWS010000315.1:0-3757 GCA_965601765.1 uncultured Ilumatobacter sp.
GGGTGGTCCTCGACGCCTCCTTCACCAGTGCGGCGCATCGTGCCGCCGCCGCGCGCCTCGCTGCCGACTGCGGTGCCGAGCTCACCGAGATCGAGTGCGTGGTCGGCGCCGACGTCGCTCGGGCCCGCGTCGCGGAGCGGTTCGACGACCCGACGAACACCTCGGACGCGACCGTCGGGCTCGTCGACGACGTCGCCGCCCGATTCGACCCGTGGCCGTCAGCGGTGCGGGTCGACACCGATGCGCCGCCCGACGACGTGGCCGACGAGGTGATCCGGCACGTCGAAGACTGCTGGGCCCGGTACGAACGGCTCTGACCGCGACCTCGCGTCCGTCGTACGTTCGACGGCGAGAGCACCGATCACGGGAGGGGCGATGGAGCATCGATCCGATCACACGGGGGGCGACACCGGCCGCGACACGATCGTGCACCGGTTCCGCGCACGAGTCGCGGAGCAGCCGGCGCGCTCGGCGCTGCGGTATCACGAGGGCGGCAGTTGGAGATCGCTGAGCTGGCGGGAGTACGGCGCGGCGGTCGACGAGGTCGCGGCCGGCCTGATGGCGCTCGGCGTCGCTCCCGGCGACCGGGTCGCCGTCCTCGCCGCGAACTGCCCGGAGTGGCAGATCGTCGACCTCGCCGTCCTGTCGGCGGGAGCCATCTCCGTGCCGATCTACCCGACGAGCTCCTCGTCGCAGGTCGCGTACGTGCTGATGCAGTCGGGGAGTCGCCTGTGCTTCGTCGAGGATGCCGAGCAGCTCGCCAAGGTGCTGCTCCACCTGGAGGAGCTGCCGGGCGTGGAGCGGCTCGTCACCCTGCGCGAGGCGGCCGGCTTCGACCGGCCCGACCGCGTGCTCCCGCTCGACGATCTCCGGTCGCTCGGCGCTGCGGACGGGGTCGCCGAGCAAGCGGGCGCGGTCGCCCGGGAGGAGGTGGCGACGCTGGTGTACACCAGCGGGACGACCGGACCGCCCAAGGGGGCGCAGATCACGCACGGCAACATCGTGTGGACGATCGACGCCGTCGAGCGCATGATCGGCCTGCGGGCGACCGACCGAACGCTGTCCTACCTGCCCCTGTCGCACATCGCCGAGCGCGTCACCAGCCACTTCGGGATGCTCGCTGCCGGCGGGGAGACCTGGTTCGCCCGCAGCATGGCCACCGTGCCCGAGGATCTGCGAGCGTGCCGCCCGACGATCTTCCTCGGCGTCCCGCGGGTGTGGCAGAAGCTCCACGATGCGATCCTCGAACAGCTCGACGACGGTCCGATCCCGCTGGGCTCGGTGCTCGATCGCGCCGCCACCGTCGAGCCCGACGTCGGTCGGGCACGGTGGTCGATCGGAGCCGTCGTCGATGGGACGACGCGGCTGGTGATCGATCGCACGCTCGGATGGGCGGTGCGTCGACGGACGGGCCTCGACCGGGCGCGACTGCTCGTGTCGGCGGCGGCGCCGATCCATCCCGACCTCGTGCGCTGGTTCCACGGCATCGGCCTCCCGATCGCCGAGGTCTACGGGCAGACCGAGGACTGTGGACCGGCGACGATCAACCCGCCGGACGCGATTCGCATCGGCTCGGTCGGCATGCCGATCCCCGGGCTCGAGATCCGCACCGCGGACGACGACGAGCTGCTCGTGCGCGGCGGCAGCGTCTGTGCCGGCTACCACGATCTCCCCGAGGCCGGCGCGGAGCTGATCGACGCCGACGGATGGATGAGCACGGGCGATCTCGGCCGGGTGGACGACGACGGCTACGTGTGGATCACGGGCCGCAAGAAGGACCTGATCATCAATGCCGCCGGCAAGAACATCGCGCCGTCGGAGATCGAAGCTCGCCTGTCGCTCGAGCCGCTGATCGGCCAGGCGGTGGTCGTCGGCGACGGCCGGCGCTTCCTGACCGCGCTCGTCGCCCTCGACGCGGACGCGGCAGCGGCGTGGGCGCACGACCACGGCACGTTCCACGACACGGCCGGGCTGGTGCACGACCGTGGTGTCCGGGCGGAGATCGACGAGTCGATCCAGCGCGTGAACCGCGAGCACGCCCCCGTCGAGCAGATCAAGTACTGGCGGCTGCTCCCGGGCCAGCTGACGGTCGAGTCGGGCGAGCTGACGCCGACGTTCAAGGTCAAGCGGGCGGTGGTCCGCGAGCGGTACCGGGACCTGATCGACACGATGTACGCCGAGGGGGCCGAGCCGGTCGCCACCGGTTGACACACGACCGCGCTCGTCGGGCGCGGGGGTTGAGCCGAACGGCTCTGTGACGTCGAGCCGATCGGGTCGACCGTGGGACGCATGACGACCGATCAGCTCGCCGACGGCGCGGTCCTCGTCCCGGTCGACGCCCGGGCGGGACACGCAGGCACGCGCATCGATCTCGACGACGTGACCAAGCGCTACCGCTCCGGCGAGATCGACGTGACGGCGATCGAGTCGGTCAGCCTCCACGTCGACGAGGCCGCGTTCGTGGTGATCCTCGGCCCGTCGGGCTGCGGGAAGACGACGCTGCTCAACATGATCGGCGCACTCGACGTGCCGACATCGGGTTCGGTGCGCGTGGCGGGGGTCGACCTGACGGGAGCCGGTCAGAAGCAACGTGCGGCGCTCCGCCGTGAACACGTCAGCTTCATCTTCCAGACGTTCAACCTGTTCCCGGGTCTCACGGCGATCGAGAACGTGACGTTCGGGGCCGACGCCGCGGGCCGGGCCGGCGCGGGCGACGCCGCGGTCGAGGCGCTCACCCGGGTCGGTCTCGGCGAGCGGCTCCGCCACTTCCCGCACCAACTCTCCGGCGGCGAGCAGCAGCGCGTCGCGATCGCCCGCGCGCTCGCGACCGGCAACTCGATCCTGCTCGCCGACGAGCCGACCGGCGAGCTCGACTTCCGGACCGGTGTCCAGATCCTCGAGGTGCTCGAAGAGCAGGCCCGGGCGGGGATGACCGTGCTCGTCGTCACCCACAACCGCGAGATCGCCCGCGTCGCCGATCGGGTCATCGAGCTGTCGAGTGGTCACATCGTCGCCGACGGTCCGCCCGCCGGCGGCAAGGCCGGGATCGGTGAGCTGCAGTGGTGAGCGGTCGGTCACAGCGATCGTCGGGGCTCTGGTTGCGCTGGTCGGTCCGGGAGCTCCGCCGGCACCGCGTGCCCGTCGTCGTCATCTCGGTCGTCATGGCGATCGGGATCGGGGTGTTCGCCGGGCTCGGGAGCACCGCCACCTGGCGGCGGGTGTCGAACGATGCGAGTTTCGGGATGCTCGCGTTCCACGATCTCCGGCTGACGCTCAGCCCGGGGACCTTCGCCGGTGAAGGCGACCTGCGCATGCTCGTCGACGAGCTCGACGACCCCGCCGTCGTCGACGGTGCCGAGGAGCGGCTCGTCGTCGAGAGCCAGATCGACGCGTCGACCGACGCCGACACGATCCTGGTCGCCGCCCGGCTCGTCGGGATGGAGGCCGACCCTGCGGTCGACCGGCTGTGGGTGAGCGACGGCGAGTTCTTCTCCGAGTCGACCGGCGTGCTGGAGGCCAAGTTCGCGGACTTCTGGAGTCTCCCCCCGAGCGGAACGGTGCGGATCGCAGGCGATCGCGAGCTCACCTACGTCGGGTTGGGGACGACGCCCGAGCACTTCTACTACGAGGGCCCCGAGGGGAGTGCGCTCGGTGAGGGGGAGCTCGCACCGGTGTACGTCTCGATGGCCGGTGCGCAGGCGGCGATCGAGCGTCCCGGCGCGGTCAACGAACTCGTCGTCTCGCTGATCGACGGTGC
>CBFCWS010000316.1:0-3719 GCA_965601765.1 uncultured Ilumatobacter sp.
CTCGGGCTCGGCATCGCTGCGGTCACACTGATCTCGGGCATCCTGCCCCAGATCACCGGATGGAAGAACGACAACGCGATCCACCGCGAGGTCTTCGTCAACATCCCCGGCCCGCTCCAGATCGCGCTGTACACGCTGATCCCCGTCGCCGTCGTGTGGGGAGCGTTCCAGTTCGCCAACCGGATGAAGAACTGGGAGCGAGGTGCGCCGGCCAAGCGCAAGACGACCGCCAAGAACGCCAAGCGCCGTGCTGCCGACTTCCGCGCCGGCGTCTACATGCAGACGCTGCTGCGCGACGCCGGCGCCGGCCTGATGCACTCGATGATCTACTTCGGGTTCCTCGTCCTCATGGGGGTGACGACCACCCTCGAGATCGACCACCAGCTCCCCGAGAGCCTCAAGTTCCTGCACGGCCGGACGTACCAGGCGTACGCGTTCGTCGGCGACGCGGCCGGGGTGATCTTCACCGTCGGGGTCGTCTGGGCGATCCTGCGCCGCTACGTGCAGAAGCCGTACCGCATCCGCATCAAGTCCAAGCCGGAGCACGCCCTCATCCTCGGCACGCTGCTCGCGATCGGTGTCACCGGGTTCGGCGCCGAGATGTTCCGCATCGCGGTCGGCACCGCCTCGGGGGAGGACATGAGCTGGGAGCGCTGGAGCTTCGTCGGGTACCCACTCAGCCAGACGGTCGACGGTCTGTCGCTGTCGGCGCTGCAGACCTGGCACCAGTGGTGGTGGATCGCCCACGTCGCCAGCTTCATCGTCTTCCTCGCGATCCTGCCGATCACGATGCTCCGCCACGTGTTCACCTCGCCGCTCAACATGTACCTCCGCGACAAGGACCGCCCGAAGGGCGCCATGAAGCCGATGCCCAACCTGATGGAGACCGAGCTCGAGAGCTTCGGCGCCAACGTGGTCGAGGACTTCACCTGGAAGCAGCTGCTCGACACCGACGCCTGCACGATGTGTGGCCGCTGCACCAGCGTCTGCCCGGCGCACGCGACCGGCAAGCCGCTGGATCCGCGCGAGATCGTCCTCAAGACGGGCGAGGTGATGGCCGCCAGCGGGACGCCCGAGGTGTCGCCGCCGCTCGGCACCGATGCCGAGATCACGATCTCGTCCAACAGCCTCTTCGAGCGGATCACCCCCGAGGAGCTGTGGGCGTGCACCACCTGCAAGGCGTGTGACGAGATCTGCCCGGTCAACATCGAGATCCTCGACAAGATCCTCGACATGCGGCGCTACCTGTCGCTGATGGAGTCGAACTTCCCCGCCGAGCTCGGCAACGCGTACCGGGCGATGGAGAACCAGATGAACCCCTGGGGCATGAACCAGGGCGAGCGCGCCGACTGGGCCGAGGGTCTCGAACTCGAGGGTGGCGCCACCGTCGCGGTCGTCGACCCCGGCGAGGAGCTGACCGCCGAGTACCTCTACTGGGTCGGCTGCGCCGGCTCGTTCGACGACAAGAACAAGAAGGTCACCCAGGCGATGGCCAAGCTGCTCGGCCGGGCGGGCATCGACGTGGCGATCCTGGGCCCGTCGGAGATGTGCACCGGCGACTCCGCCCGTCGCTCGGGCAACGAGTACCTGTTCCAGATGCTCGCGATGCCCAACATCGAGATGCTCGACGGGATGGGCGTCAAGAAGATCATCACCGCCTGCCCGCACTGCTTCAACACCCTCGAGAACGAGTACCCGCAGCTCGGCGGCAACTACCAGGTCATCCACCACACCCAGCTGCTCGAGGAGCTCATCGACGCCGGCAAGCTCGACGTCAGCCAGGCCACGCTCGAGGAGCGGATCACCTACCACGACTCGTGCTACCTCGGTCGCCACAACGACGTCTACCTGGCGCCGCGCAAGGTCGTCGGCTCGATCAAGGGGATCGAGGTCGTCGAGATGCAGCGGTCCGGCACGAAGGGCATGTGCTGCGGCGCGGGCGGCGCGCGGATGTGGATGGAGGAGACCACCGGCGTCAAGGTCAACGACGAACGCTCGATCGAGGCCGTCTCCACCGGCGCCACGCGGGTGGCCACCGCGTGCCCGTTCTGCTACATCATGCTCGACGACGGCGTGAAGGCGGCCGGCAAGGACGAGGACGAGGTGAAGGTCGCCGACCTCGCGATCCACCTCCTCGACGCGATCGAGGCGGGCGAGGCGAAGTTCCACCATCCGAGCGCTCCCCTGAACGTCCCGATCGAGACGCCGGCCCGTCTGCACGTCTTCGACGAACCGCTCGCGGCCGGCGCAGCCACCGCGGTGCTCCCGGGGACCGAGGAGGTCTCGGAGACCCACGAGATCTCGGATGCGCCGTCGACCGCCGACGACCTCAAGCTGATCGAGGGGATCGGGCCGATGCTCGAGAACCTCCTCAACGACGCAGGCATCCTCACCTACGAGCAGCTCGCCGCATCAAGCGTCGAGGAGGTGCAGGAGATCCTGCCGGACCTCCACGACGACCGCGTCGAGCGCGAGGACTGGCTCGGTCAGGCCGCGGCGTTCGCCGAGGCCAAGGCCGAAGGTCGCGACCTGGAGGCGTTCGCGCAGGAGCGACGGTCCGACTGATCCGACCCGACGCGACCCGACCCGGCCGTCGTCGTCACACCGCTGCGTGCCAGGCCTCGATCGCCTGGCGTGCGGCGCCGACCGCGACGGCTTCGCCGACGTCGGGGACGACGACGGTCTGTCCGCACAGGTCGCTCGCCCGTCGCCGGTAGGCCGCCGATCGCGACCCGCCACCGACGAGGATCCGGCGGCCACCCGTGTCGGCGCCGGCGTCCGCGAGCGCGTCGATGCCGGCGAGCAGGCCGCGCAGGACACCGTCGTGTGCGGCGAGCGCGAGCTGGGCCGGGGTCGTGGCGTTCGTGAGTCCGCGGAGCTCGCCGGTGGCGTCGGGAAGGTTGGGGGTTCGTTCGCCGTCGAAGTAGGGCACGAGCTCGACCGTGCCGGGATCGTCGATCGCGGTGAGGGCGAGCTCGGCCAGGCCCGGCGCGTCGGTGCCGAGCCACCGGGCGACGGTGTCGGTCACCTTGGTCGCGTTGAGCGTGCAGACCAGCGGGAGGTAGGCCCCGTCCGCGCTCGCGAACCCTGCGACGGCGCCGGTGGGGTCGTGCGTCGGCACCGACGACCTGGCGTAGGCCGTCCCCGACGTGCCGAGCGAGATCACCACGTCGCCCGTCTCCAGCCCGAGGCCGAGGGCGGCCGCCATGTTGTCGCCGGTGCCCGCGGCGACCACGACGTCGGTGGCGAGTCCGAGGACGCTCGCCGCCTCGGCGGTGAGCGTGCCGGCCGGCTCGTCCGGGCCGAGGACGGCGGGGAGGCAGTCGGACAGGCGCTCGGCGTCCCCGGTCGCGAGGTCGAGCAGATCGAGACGGATCTCGCCCGTGACCGGGTCTAACCACCCGGTGCCCGATGCGTCGCCGCGGTCGGTGACGCGTCGACCGGTCAGGCGCCAGGTGAGGTCGTCGTGGGGCAGGCCGATCTGGCGCGTGGCGCGGACGACGTCGGGCTCGTGCTCGGCGAGGTGGGCCAGCTTGGCGATCGTGAACGCGGCGACCGGGACGCTGCCGACCGCGTTCGCCCACCGCTCGGGGCCGATCTCGTCGACGAGGCGTGCGATCGTCGGTGCGGCGGTGGTGTCGTTCCACAACGGCGCCGGCCGCAGCACCTCACCGTCGGCGCCGCGAACGACGAGCCCGTGCTGCTGCCCGGCGACCGAC
>CBFCWS010000317.1:0-3719 GCA_965601765.1 uncultured Ilumatobacter sp.
GCGAGCCGCCGAGGTAGGCGTCGACGACCGCGTCGTTCTCGCCGATCGACGCCGGCGGCCCTTCGGCGATGATACGACCCTCGGCCATGACGATAACCCAGTCGCTGATCTCCTGCACCATGTCCATGTCGTGCTCGACGAACAGCACGGTCATGCCCTGGTCGCGCAGACCGGTGATGTGCCCGAGCAGCGACTGGGTGAGGGCCGGGTTGACGCCGGCCATCGGCTCGTCGAGCATCACCATCTTCGGTTCGACCATCAACGCCCTGGCCATCTCGAGCAGCTTCCGCTGTCCGCCCGACAGCGTGCCGGCGAACTCGTCGCGCATGTGCCCCATCGTGAACCGTTCGAGCAGTGCGTCGGCGCGGGCCTCGATCTCGGCCTCCTGGTCCTTCCAGAGGAACGGGAGGAGGCCGCGCCACAGCGACTCGCCCTTCTGGCCGGTGGCGCCGAGCTTCATGTTGTCGATGCACGTCATCTTCGACAGCGCCTTGGTGAGCTGGAACGTCCGCACCATCCCGTAGTTGGCGATGCGGTGCGCCGGGACGTCGCCGATGTCGTTGCCGTCGAAGATCCGGCTCCCGGAGTCGGGTGTGTCGAAGTTCGTGAGCAGGTTGAAGAAGGTGGTCTTGCCGGCACCGTTGGGGCCGATCAGCGCCGTGATCACCCCGCGCTGGATCTCGACGTGGTCGACGTCGACGGCGACGAGGCCGCCGAACGCCCGCACGACGTCGCTCGCGACGAGGATCGGGTCGGGCTTGGCCACGCCCGGCTCCCGGGCGACGTCGCCGAGGGCGGCACGTGCGGCCACCGGGTCGACGTCGCCGTCGGATGCCGTCCGGGAGATCGCGTCAGCGGTCATCGAGTGCCATCTCCTCCTTGGAGCCGAAGATGCCCTGTGGTCGGAACGCGGCCAGCAGCACGAGACCGAGGCCGATCAGCATGAATCGCACCTGACCGACCTGCGTGCCCGTCATGATCGAGTCGGGGATGTAGTCGTTCTCGACGAGCTGACGGAGCAGGATGTCGGTGAAGTTGAGCACGCCCCACAAGATCGCCGCGCCGATGACGGGGCCCATGACCTTGCCGGGACCGCCGAGGATGAGCGCGACCCACACGAAGAAGGTCACGTCGGTGATGAACTGCTGCGGCTGGGTCGACTGCTGGCCGATCGCGCGCAGCATGCCGCCGACGGCGCCGAGCATGCCGCCGAGCGCCAGCGACTGCATCTTGTACCAGTAGGCATTCTTCCCGAGGCTGCGGGCGGCGTCCTCGTCTTCCCGGATCGCCTTGATGACCCGGCCCCACGGGCTGCGGATCAGCAACCAGACGAGCAGCACGGCGAGCGAGAGCACGACCCATCCGACGAGGACGACCCACATCTGGTTGCCCAGCCACAGCCCGAGGTACCGCTGCTGGGGGTCGAACGGGCTCAGCTCGTAGAACGTGTCGGCGAACTCGCCGAGGCCGTCGGACGAGCCCGTCCACTTGTCGAACGTCGGGGAACGGGCGACGATGCGGAACATCTCGGCGAACGCGATCGTGACGATTGCGAGGTAGTCAGCGCGCAATCGCAACGTCGGCACGCCCATCAGCGCGGCGAGGATGAGGGGGAACACGACGACGCCGACGAAGACGCCGAACCAGAAGCTGCCCGGGATGAAGCTGTACAGCGGACCGAGCGTCACGACGATCATCGCCAACCCGTAGGCGCCGGCCGCCATGAACACGGCCTGACCGAAGTTGAGCAGCCCGGTGTAGCCGAAGTGGATGTTCAACCCGATCGCAGCGAGCGCGAAGTAGATCGCGCTCTCGCCGATGAGGCCGCGCATCGTGTTCTCGAAGATCGCTACCCAGTCCATCGGACCTCCCTGTCCGGCTCGCCCCTCACTCCGGTCACCCGACCCGCTCCGCTCGGCCGAGCAGGCCCTGCGGCCGGACGAGGAGCACGACGACGAGCATCAGCAATGCGCCGACGTTCTTCATGTCGCTCGGGATGAACAGCGTCGAGACCTGGATGAACATGCCGACGATCAGGCTCCCGAACAGGGCGCCGTAGGCGGTGCCGAGACCACCGAGGGTCACGCCGGCGAACATGAGGAGCAGGATGCGGAACCCCATCTCCCAGCCGACCGCCTCGGTGGAGGCGAAGAACACGCCACCGAGGCCGGCGAGCGCCGCCCCGACGATCCACACCCACCGGATGACCTGCTCGACGTCGATGCCCGACGACTCGGCGAGGTCGCGGTTGTCGGCGACGGCTCGCATCGCCTTGCCGCTCCTCGTGAACTGGAGCGCCATACCGACCGCGACGAGCACGACGATGGAGAGGCCCATGATGACGAGGTCGCGCGGCGTCTGGGAGAACCAGCCGAAGTCGATCTGCTCCTGGATGCGGTAGTCGCGGTAGAAGCCGTCGCGCCCGCCGAACCAGTACAGCATCACGTACCGGAACAAGATCGAGAAGCCGATCGAGACCACGAGCATGGAGATCAGGCTGGCGCCGCGCATGCGCAGCGGACGCCAGACGAACTGGTTGAAGATCCCGCCGGCCGCTCCGGCGAACAGGAAGGCGAACAGGGCGGCGACGATCAGCGACGTCTGCCAGCCGAACACGCCGGTCACGTGGAACAGGTAGGCGATCATGGCGCCGAACGTGACCGCCTCGCCGTGCGCGAAGTTGACGAGACCGGTGGTGCCGTAGATCAGCGACAGCCCGATCGCGCACATGGCGATGATCAGGCCGAGGCGGATCCCGTCGACGAAGAGCTGGAGGGCGCGGATGGTGTTGTCCTCGGGGGCCGCCGCCTCGCCGAGCGGGAACAGGTTGGGCCGGCTGTCGCCCTCGTTGACGGAGAAGCTGAGCGGGTTGTTCTCGGGGTTGCGGAGGCTGTTGCCCTCGGGCAGCGTCTCGACGACCAGGAGGGTCGAGTAGTCGCCCGCGCCGGGCAGCACGACGAACCAGATGCCGTCGGCGTCCGAGACGCCGCGGCCCACCTCGTTGCCATCGGCGTCGGACACGACGAACTCGACGCCCTCGAGGAAGACGTCCTCGCCGTTCTCGTCGGTCGCTCGGAGCGTGCCGCGCACCTCGGTCACCGGCTGCTCGATGTCGACCTCGCCCGCGGGAACCTCGCCGGTCTCGTCGTCGTCCTGGGCGGCAGCGCTCGACGGAGCGAGCAGGACCGCGAGCACCGCGGCGAGCAGTGCGCACCACAGCACGATGGGTCGCCGCGCCCCCGGCGGCGAGATGGTGGTCTGGGACATCAAGCGGTTGACAGTAGCTCGCTCGGAGCACCACGCGAAACCAGAGCCCCTGTCGGCCGGGTGGTGTCGAGCACGACGAAGGTCGAGGTGATCATCACGGCGGACGCGCCGGCGACGTGGATGCCGACGAGCAGGGCCGGCACGCCGTTGAGATATTGCACGTAGCCGAGGGCCGCCTGGAGCACGCCGAGGAACAGCCACGTCGACATCACACCGACCAGCGCAGCGCGGTCGTCGGGCCGGCGTTGGATCCGCCACGCGATCACGAGGGCGATCGCCAGTGTGATGAGGACGGTCACGCCGTGGAGCCGTGCGACGGTGGGGATCGCGATGTCGAGGCGCTCGGCGTTCTCGTCGCCGGCGTGCGGACCCGCTCCGGTGACGAGCGTGCCGTTGAAGATCGCGAGACAGGTCATCGCGAACAGGGCGTACGTCAGCTTCTGGGTGGTGGG
>CBFCWS010000318.1:0-3695 GCA_965601765.1 uncultured Ilumatobacter sp.
CCCGAACCGCGCCAGATCGATGATCTCGTCGTCGTTGACGTCGCGCTCGACGACACTGTTGACCTTCACCGGGGAGAATCCCGCATCGCGGGCCGCCCGGATGCCGGCGAGCACGCGGTCGAGCTCGTCGCGGCGCGTCATCTGCTCGAACCTGGAGCGATCGAGCGAGTCGAGGCTGACGTTGATCCGGTTGAGCCCGGCGTCGCGGTACCTCCCGGCGTTGCGGGCGAGGGTGGCGCCGTTGGTGGTCATCGCGACGTCGATGCCGAGTGCGGCGATGCGGCGGATCAGCTCGGGCAGCTGGGCCCGCATCGTCGGCTCACCGCCCGTCAGCCGGACGCCCTCGAAGCCGAACCGGTCGACGCACAACCGCGCGATCCGCTCGATCTCCTCGAAGGTGAGCACCTCCGACTTCGGCAGCCACGTGAGACCTTCTTCGGGCATGCAGTAGGTGCAGCGGAAGTTGCAGCGGTCGGTGATCGAGATCCGCAGGTCGCGCACGGTCCGCCCGAACGGATCGACGAGGTCGCGCATCCCTGCAGCCTACGAGGCCGCGACCGCAGGCGTCCGCCCGAGCGACCTGTGCGGGTCGAGGGCCCGACGGATGGCGGGTGTCCGGGGCGCGACGCCCGGGTCGACCGAGATGATCGGGCGTCGGCCGACCCTCAGGCGATCACGACGACGGCGACCTCCTGGCCCTCGTCGACGCCCTCGCCGTCGGGGACGACGGCGATCGCGTTGGCGAGCGCGGTCGCGGCGAGCTGGTGCGAGCCCTGGGCCCACACCGGCACGACGTGGCACCGGCCGTCGTCCTGCCACGTCGCGACCACCCGCATGAGGTGCACCTTCCCGTCCGGTCGGCGACGCAGCGCCTCGTCGGCCACCGCGACGTAGCTCGCCCGGGCCAGCCGGCGGTGACCCATCATCCGGCGCAGCGCCGGTCGGGCGAGCATCTCGAAGCTGACCAGCGAGCTCACCGGGTTGCCCGGCAGCCCGAAGATCGGAACGCCGTCGAGGGTTCCGAAGGCGAAGGGCTTGGCCGGCTTGATCGCGATCTGCATCCAGTGCACGTCGGCGATGCGTCCGAGCACCGCCTTGACGACGTCGTAGTCGCCCATGCTGACGCCGCCGCTCGAGACGATCGCCTGGCAGCCGGTCGCCGCCGAGCGCAGCACCCGCTCGAGTTCCACCTCGTCGTCGCGCACGGTCCCGAGATCGACCACGTCGACCCCGGTCGCACGTAGGGCGGCGGCGAGCATCGTGCGGTTCGACTCCCTGATCTCGCCGGGCTCGAGTGGGCGACCGTCCTCCACCAGTTCGTCGCCGGTCGAGAGCACCGCGACACGTGGCCGCGGATGCACCTGCACCCGACGGGCGTTGATGCCCGCCAGGACACCGAGCACCGCAGGGGTGACCTCGGTGCCGGCGGTGAACACGACCTCACCGGGGCGGACGTCCTCGCCCGCACGACGGATCGCGTCCCCGGCCTCGACAGCGGCCGCGACGCGCACGCGATCGGCGGCGCCGCCGTCGATGCGCTCCGTGAACTCGACCATCACGATCGCGTCCGCTCCCGCCGGCACGGGCGCGCCCGTCATGATCCGCATGGCCTCGCCCGCTGCGAGGACCCGATCGGTGAACGCACCCGCGGCGATCTCGGCGACGACCGGGAGCTCGACCGGCTGCTCCCCCGCGCCCCGGAGGTCGTCGGCGACGACGGCGTAGCCGTCGACCGCCGTGTTGTCGAAGGGCGGCACGAGCTCGTCGGCGACGACGTCGGCGGCGAGGACGAGCCCTTCGGCCTCGATGTGACCGACCTCGATCGGTGGTGCCGGCGGGCACCGACCGAGCACGAATGCCTGGGCGTCTTCGAGGGGAGTCACGACTGCGCACGGTACCCGCGCCGGGGCGGCACACTGGACCCGTGAGCGACGCTCGGTCCATCCCCGCCGACGGGTACGGCGCGACCTGGGTCGCGTCGGACGATCGCGAGCAGACCGGCGGCGGCGACGACCGGTGCGGGCCGGCGGGAGCGCCCGCGATCGAGTCGGTGCGGATCGAATGGGACAACGAGGCGTGGACGGCGACCGGCACGATGCACGACTCGCGGGTGCAGTACGTCATGCGCATCTCGCCGTTCTGGGAGCTCCGCCAGCTGCTGCTGTTCCGCGATCTCGACGAGCCCGACCTGTGGCTCGGGACCGACGGCCGCGGCCGGTGGGGGGAGGTCAACGGTGCCCACCGACCCGATCTCGACGGCGCCCGCGACGCGATGGTCGCCGGCTCGCACTTCGGCTGGACACCACCGATCCGTCGCATGCCGCTCCCCGCCGGCGAGGAGATGACCCTCCCGATCCTGGTCGTCGATGCCGAGACGCTCGCCGTCACGACGCGCCAGGTCGCGCTCCGTCACGACGCGGTCGGGCGGTGGGAGATCGACGGCACGAACGTCACCGTCGACGACTTCGGCCTGATCCTCGACGTGCCGGGTCGGGTCAGACGCGAGCCGTGATGAACTCGCGGACCGCGGCGCCGATCCCGGGATCCGCGAGGCCGTAGTCGATCGCCGCCTCCAGGAACCCGAGGGGGTTGCCGGTGTCGTGGCGCCGGCAGCGCACGAGCACCGCCGAGAACGGCCCGCGGGCCGCCTGCACGCGCAGGGCATCGGTGAGTTGCAGCTCGCCGCCGTAGCCCGGCTCCAGCGCCGCGATCGCGTCGAACACGTCGGGGGTCAGCACGTAGCGGCCGATCGTGATGATGTTGCTCTTCGCCTCCTCGACGGGCGGCTTCTCGACGATGTCGGCGACGCGCACCACGCCGTCGGCCGACACCGGGCCACCCGGATCGACGACGCCGTACCGGCTGACCTCCTCCATCGGCGCCTCGGTCACGCCGATCACCCCGCCTCCGGTCGACTCGCACACCGCGCACATCTGCGCCAGCAGCGAGGAGTCGCTCATCAGCTCGTCGGGGAGCAGCACGGCGAACGGCTCGTCCCCGACGGCCTCGGCACCGCACCCGACGGCGTGTCCGAGCCCGCGCGGTTCGTCCTGGTACGCGATCGTGACCCGCCAGTCGCGGCCGATCGCCGCCAACCGGTCGGCGGTCTCGTCGCGACCGTTCGCGCGGAGTTGGTCGACCAGCGCCGGGTCGGGTTCGAAGTAGGCCTCGATCGCCGGCTTGGCGCGGTTGGACACCACGACGACGTGATCGATCCCGGCGCCGAGCGCCTCGTCGATGATGAGCTGGATGGCCGGTGTGTCGCCGATCGGCATCAGCTCCTTCGGGACGGCCTTGGTGGCCGGCAGGAAGCGGGTTCCCTGGCCGGCGGCCGGGATCACGGCGGTTCGGACGTGCATCCACAGGACGGTAGCCGGGTGTGTCGCCGGGGCCTACACGCCGGTATCTTTCGCTCTGCGATGCCAACGTACGTCTACAAGTTCGTCGACACCGGCGAGACCATCGAGGTCGTCCAGTCGTTCACCGACGACACCCTCACCGAGGCCGTCCACCCCGACAGCGGCGAGTCGTTGCCCGTCAAGAAGGTCTTCCAGCCGGTCGGCGTGACGTTCAAGGGCGAAGGCTTCTACAAGACCGACAGCCGCAAGTCGTCGTCGACCTCGTCCGGCTCGTCGACGAAGGGCTCGTCCGAGTCGGCCTCCTCCGGCGGTTCGGGGGGTTCGTCGGGCTCGTCG
>CBFCWS010000319.1:0-3651 GCA_965601765.1 uncultured Ilumatobacter sp.
GGCGGTCGCGGCGTCCGCGACCGCGACCTCGATCGCATGTCGCTGGCGCGCACCGGCTGCAGCTCGCCCGGCCTCGACACCGTGCCGGGACAGCTCCGCGTCGACCTCGTCCGCGAGCTCGCGGACGCGGGCCCCGATCCGGGCGGTCGTCGCCGTCGCATCGGCCGCCCAGGGCTCGTCCACGGTCGACGCGACCTTCGCGAGCTCGTTGCGTTGGATCGCGCCCACCAGCGACGGGTCGTCGACGATGACCATCGGCCGGCACGGTACCGGCTCGGTGGCGACGATCGGGGTCACGCCCCGGCGGTCGGACCCCGGCGGTCAGACCCGGTGGTCACGATCCGGTGACGCGGCGGTGGAGGATCTCGCAGGCCGGGCGCAGGAAGCCGGGGTTGACGTAGGCCGACCGGCGTGACGCGAACCGGAACGGGATGCTGATGTTGGGTTCGAGGGCCTCGATCTCGTGCGCCCAGAACGGCGGGATGACGAGGGCGTCGCCGGCCTGCAGCACCGTGTGGTGCCGCTCGACCCGATCGAGGCGCGCGAACTCCTCCCGGTCGGCCTCGGCGGCGCGCCCGGGGATTCGACTCCACGTCGCGGTCGCGGCGAACGGCGACGAGAACGCGAGGTTGACCCGTTCGCGCGGGTGGTACAGGTCGACGCGCTTGGCGCCCTCGGTCTGGAACAGGATGCCGGGCCACGCGTCGTGGTGGAGCGGCGTCACGACACCCGTCGAACCGATCCAGATCCCGCTCGCCGACGGGAGGAGCGAGGCGTCGGTCAGCTCGGTGATGCCCCGCCCGATGTCGTCGATGATCGAGCCCACCAGCCCGTCGAGCATCGCCGTCCCGAAGAGGCGGTACGTCACGGTTCCCGGTGCCGGCCCCGTGACGAACATGTGGTCGAGGAACTCCTCCAGCGTCATCCGGTGCCGCTCGAGGACCTGCCGGCCGTAGTCGCCGACGTACAGGTAGAACGGGCGGTCGGCGCCGTCGACGGTGACGAGGAAGCGCTCGGGGTGACGGTCGGCGACCGATCGCAGACCCGCGAGATCCGGCGAGACGTCGAGGTCGAAGCGGTCGAGGAGGCCCTCGACGACGACGGGCCGGCGTCCGGTGAGCACCTCGCCGAGATCGTCGCGGTCGGTCCCGGTCCGCTCGATCTCGGTCGACCCGCCGGTCGCCCGCGCGGTCCGGGCCGACGACCAGGCGCGATCGACCGCCCAAATCGGCGTGAGCGTCGCGACGAGCCCGCCCGCGGCGGCGGTCTTGGCGGCGGATCGAAGCGTGTCGGATGTGCTCATGTCGGCGGGTCCTCCCGGTCGGCGCCCACGAAGTGAACCAGATGATCGCTGATCTGCGGCACGCGCGCCGCGCTCATGATCGAGTCGACCCCGCGGTGGCGGCCGCTGATCGGGACGACGACCAGGTCGCGCGCGACCGTCTTCCAGCGGTGCTCGGTCCGGGCGCGGTTGGTCCCCTCGGCGGCGTACAGGACCGTGCGAACCGGATGCGTCGACACGTCGTGGTCGAGGGCGGCACGCGGGATGTGACCCGGTCTCGCGACCCGCGCGGCGGGCGCCGGCCGGGCGTGGTCGGCGGGCGCCGGCCGGGGTTGGTCGGCGGGTGCCGGCCGGCGGAAGCGCCCGGCGAACCGGCGGCCACGGCGGGACATCATCGTGACGAACTCCCCGACCGCCTCGCCGAACGCCCCGGCACGCAGCAGGGAGCGGTACTTCCACCAGCGGTTGGACCAGAGGTGGCGCTGCTCGCCGGGGAAGTAGGTGTCGACCAGCGCCACGACCGTGGGCGGACGCCCGTCAGCCGCCATGCGCGCGCCGAGCTCGTAGGCGACGACACCGCCGATCGACCAGCCGACGACGACCAGACCCCCGCGCTCGAGGCCGGCGTCCCGGAGCGCGACGAGGCTCGCCTCGGTCATCGGTCCGACCCGGTCGTAGCGCGGGTCGGCGCTGCGCCGCACGAGGCCGACGACCTGCATCTCGGACGGGAACGACTCGGCGAGCGCCTGGTAGCCGAACACGTCGTCCCAGGCGGCGGTCATCACCACGGTTCGACCGCCCGGCCGGCCCGGACGGAACCGGACGAGCTCGGCACCGGGCTCGACGGGATCGGCATCGACCGACGCGGGCCCCGGGCCGACGACGTCGAGGAAGCCGCCCGGCGTGGGGGCGACGAGGAGGGACGTGATCGCGATCTCGTGCCCGAGGTGATCCTCGACCGCCGTGACGATCTCGATCGCCGACAGCGAGTCGCCGCCGAGCTCGAAGAAGTCGCTGTCGGCTGCGACGTCGGCCCGCCCCAGCGCGGCCGACCAGATCGCGAGCATCCGGCCGAGGTCGAGCGGGCCGTCTGCCGCGCCGTCGTCGGCGACGACGGCCTCGTCGTCACCGACCGCGAGCGCCGCGGCGGCACGACGGTCGAGCTTGCCGTGCGCGTTGCGCGGCAACGAGTCGTGGACGACGATCCGGCGGGGCAGGGTCGCCGGGGGGAAGCGCTCGGCCAGCTCGCGGCGCAGCGCCGCCGGATCGGGCCCGGCGAAAACCGCACGGCCACCGCCCGCCGCCGGGTCGGCGCGCTCGACGTGGGCGACGACCGCGTCCCGGCCCCCGAGCGAGGCGACCGCGACCACCGCGTCGGCGACGCCCGGCTGCCTGCGCAGCACCGACTCGATCTCCGCGGGTTCGATCCGGGCACCGCCGACGTTGAGCTGGTCGTCGAGCCGCCCGACGAACCGCAGCTCGTCGTCGACGAGACGGACGAGATCGCCGGTGCGATACCACCGTCGTCCGTCGACCTGCACCAACGCCGAGCGCCCGGTGGACCCGACGTAGCCGGCGGTCAGTCCCCGACCGGTGATCCAGAGCTCGCCGGTGGCGCCGGCGGGCAGCGATCGGCCGCGCTCGTCGGCCACGCGGACACGGGTGCCCGCGATCGGCCGGCCGATCGCGACCGGTCGTTCTCCGTGGAGCACGGCCGCGGTGGCCCACACGGACGCCTCGGTCGGGCCGTACTCGTTGACCAGCGCGGCGTGCGGGACGTGACGCTCGTGGTCGCCGACGAGCTCGGGCGGGCAGGCCTCGCCGGCGACGATCGCCGTGCGGAGCGCTGCGAGCGACTCGTGGCGGCGCGTGAGCAGTGCCCGGTACAGGCTCGGCACCATCAGCAGGTGCGTCACGTCGTGACGGGCGGCGAGCGCGGCGAGGCGGTCGACGTCGTGGACCTCGGCGTCGGCCGCGACGACGACCGTGCCGCCGGTCGCGAGCGGCCAGAAGAGCCCGACGATCGAGCTGTCGAAGCCGATGCTCGAGGTCACGAGGAAGCGGTCGGGGCGGTCGTCGAGCCGGTCGCCGTAGAACACCGGTCGGGCCGCCGTCGAGGCGGCCAGGTTCGCGTGGGTGGCGGCGACGCCGGCGGGCCGGCCGGTCGTCCCCGAGGTGAAGATCAGGTACGCCGCACGATCGGCGTCGACGGCATCGGCCAGCGACCGCGCCCGGTCGAGCGAACCCCGCCCGACCTCCGCCATCCGCACCGTCGGCATCGAAGCCGGTGCCAGGGACGCGGCAGCGTCGTCGACGACGATCGCGTCGAGCACCGCTGCGTCGACGAGATCGCGGAGGCGCCCGGCGGG
>CBFCWS010000320.1:0-3598 GCA_965601765.1 uncultured Ilumatobacter sp.
GGTCAGGTCGCGTAGCCGGATGCGGCGCCCGTCACGACGTAGTTCGTCACCGCGTCGACGATGGAGCGGATCGAGTCGAAGTCGGGGGAACCCGGTTCGACGATGGGCGGGGCGAGGCCCACCGACTCGCCGATCGAGGAGTTGTCGCCGAGGCGATCGAGCAGGTCGGAGAACTCCCCCGACGTGAGGGAGGTCCGCATCGAGTCGTCGAGCGTGCCGGTCACCGTCGTGAACCCGCGCAGCGCGTCGGCGGCCGAGACCTGCGAGCCCAGGGCCGCGAGCAGCTGGCGCTGACGTCCCATCCGGGCGTAGTCGGAGTCGGCCGCCCGCGAGCGGGCGAACGCGATCGCGAGCGCCCCGTCCATGTCGACCACCCCGGGACCGACCGATTCGGGCAGGGGACGCTCGCCGGGCAGGCTCGGCGGCAGCGGGACCTGCTCGGTCACATCGATCGTGACCCCACCGACCGCGTCGATCACCTCCGTGAACCCCTGCATGTTGACCAGCGCGAAATCATCGATCTGGGTGCCGAGCGAGTAGCCGAGCGCACCGGAGAGCGCGACCGCCTCGGCCTGCAACCCGTCGGCCCCGTAGTGCTCGACGAGCTCGGGACGACCGTTGACGTAGGTGAACAGGGCGTTGGCGAGGTCGTCGAACCCGTCGGGGAACGTCTCCGCGAGCGGGGTACCCGGCGGGAACCGGAGCCTCGTCAGGTTGCGCGGCACCGACACCAGTGCGGTGCGGCCGGTCGGTTCGTGCACCGTCACCAGGATCATCGAGTCGGTGCGCATCCCCCAGCGGCCCGGGCCGGCGTCGCCGCCGAGCAGCAGGATCGTCCGGACGTCGCCCTGGCCGGACTCGAGGGACGCGAAGACCGGCTCGTCGCTCCCGCCGGCGAAGACGTCGTTCACCACGCCCCGCGCCTCGTTGGCCTGCATCGCACCCCAGATCACGGGCGCACCGAGGACGAGGACGACGACCGCCGAAAACGCCGCCTGCCCGACGATGCCCGGCGATCGCCGGTACGCGCCGGCGATCTCCGCGATCGCCACGAGTCGCACGACCACGAGCAGCGTCATCAGCACGCCGGCCACGGCGAGGACCGTCGGATCGAGCGCGAACCCGATCAGGTCGGAACGGTTCGCGAACATCCAGGCGACGAGGACGAGCGGGGCGACGACCCCGATCAGGAACAGCACCATGCCGACCAGCGGTCGGCGACGGATGGTGGCGGCCCCAGGGAACGGCACCGACCAGAACATCTGGGCCGCCGGCGATCCGTCGGGAACGGACGACGGCGACAACGGACGGGACGGCGCGGTGTCGGGATCGAGAGCTTCGAGACCGCGAAGCGCGCGGCGCGTCGAGTCGGAGGACATCGGTGCGCGACTCTACGGCCGCCGCCTCCCGCTCGGGCGTCATCCCTTTTCCACTACCGACGCAGTAGTAATCGGGGACCGTCTCCTACACTGGCGGCATGGCCGAACTGTTCCGTGTCGAAGGTCTCCGAGCCCGCCCGGCTCCCGAGCCCGGCGAGACGCCCGGCCCGGAGATCCTGCGGGGCCTCGACCTGACGGTCGCCGAGGGCGAGCTCCACGCGATCATGGGGCCGAACGGTTCCGGGAAGAGCACGCTCGGCACGACGCTGCTCGGCTCGCCCGAGTACGAGGTCACCGGCGGGTCGATCCACTTCCGAGGCGACGACGTCACCGAGTGGCCGGCCGACGAACGTGCCAAGGCCGGGATGTTCCTCGCCTTCCAGTACCCCCAGGAGATCCCCGGCGTCTCGGTCATCCAGTTCCTCCGCCAGGCACTGTCGGCCCGCAAGGGCATCGATCTCTCGATCCTCGAGCTCCGGTTGGCCACGATGGAGTGGATGGAGCGCCTCGGGATGGACTCCTCCTTCGTCGACCGGTACCTGAACGAGGGGTTCTCCGGCGGGGAGAAGAAGCGCAACGAGGTGATGCAGATGGCGATCCTCGAACCCGAGATCGCGATCATGGACGAGACCGACTCGGGGCTCGACATCGACGCGCTCCGCATCGTCGCCAAGGGCATCCGCGAGGTCCGGGCCGAGCGCCCGACGATGGGGGTCGTGCTGATCACCCACTACCAGCGGCTCCTCGACGAGATCCGCCCCGACCACGTCCACATCATGGTCGAGGGTCGCATCGTCACGTCGGGCGGCATGGAGCTCGCCGAGCAACTCGAGCGGGACGGCTACGAGTCGTTCCGGGCGCCCGCATGACCCCCGTCGGCGCCGTGACGGGGTCCGACGTCGACTGGAGCGGCGTGCGGGCAGACTTCCCGATCCTGTCGCGCGACCTGGGCGGGCCGCCGCTGGTGTACCTCGACTCGGCCAACACGAGCCAGAAGCCACGCCAGGTCATCGAGGCGATGGACGACTTCCAGCGCTCGTCGTACGCACCGATCAACCGCAGCGCCTACCGCCTGGCCGCCGAGGCGACCGAGGCCTACGAGGGCGCCCGGCGCAAGGTCGCCGGGCTGATCAACGCACCCGCCGCCGACGAGATCGTCTTCACCAAGAACGCGACCGAGGCACTCAACCTCGTCGCATCGTCGTGGGGTGACCGGCTCGTGCCGGGTGAAGCGGTCGTGCTCACCCACATGGAGCACCACGCCAACATCGTCCCGTGGCAGATGCTCGCCGCCCGGCGAGGCATCGAGCTGCGCTGGATCCCGCTCACCGACGACGGCCGGCTCGACCTCACCGGCCTCGACCGGCTGCTCGACGGCGCCGCCGCCGTCTCCTTCACCGCGATGAGCAACGTGCTCGGGACGATCACTCCCGTCGCCGAGCTGTGCCGGCGCGCCCACGACGCCGGGGCGATCGCGATCGTCGACGCCTGCCAGTACGTCCCCCACAACCCGACCGACGTGCAGGCCTGGGACGCCGACCTCGTCGCGTTCTCGAGCCACAAGATGTGCGGCCCGAGCGGCATCGGGATGCTCTGGGGCCGGGCCGAGCTGCTCGACGAGATGCCGCCCTTCCTCGGCGGCGGCAACATGATCGCCGACGTCAGGCTCGAGGGGTTCACGACGGCGCCGGTCCCCGCCAAGTTCGAGGCGGGTACACCGCCGATCACCGAGGCGGTGGGCCTCGGCGCGGCGGTCGACTACCTCGAGACGATCGGCATGCACGAGATCCGCCGGCACGAGATGGCGCTCACCGGCTACGCGATCGACACCCTGACCGGACGGTACGGCGACGACATCACGATCCACGGCCCGCGCAACGTCGAGGTGCGTGGCGGGGTGATCAGCTTCGCGTTCCGCGACATCCACCCCCACGACCTGTCCCAGGTGCTCGACGCACGCAACGTCTGCGTCCGCGCCGGCCACCACTGCGCCAAGCCGCTGATGCGCCTCCTCGGCGCCCACGCGACCGCGCGGGCGAGCGTCTACCTGTACAACGACGAGAGCGACATCGACGCGCTCGCCGATGCACTCGAGGGCGCCACCGATATCTTCGGGTTCTGATGCCTGGCCTCGAAGACCTCTACCGGGAGATCATCCTCGATCACTACCGCTCGCCGCGCCCCCGCGGCGAGCTGCCGGTGCCCCCCGCCCGCCATGC
>CBFCWS010000321.1:0-3597 GCA_965601765.1 uncultured Ilumatobacter sp.
GGTACGCGAGCTGGGTTCAGAACGTCGTGAGACAGTTCGGTCCCTATCCTCCGCAGCCGAAGGAAGATTGACGAAGGCTGTCCCTAGTACGAGAGGACCGGGACGGACGGAGCTCTGGTGTGTCTGTTGTCCTGCCAAGGGCATGGCAGATTAGCCACCTCCGGAAGGGATAACCGCTGAAAGCATCTAAGTGGGAAACCCGTTCGAAGATGAGTCTTCCCATCCCGTCAAGGGAGTAAGGCCCGTGGCAAGACCACCACGTTGATAGGCCGGAGGTGTACGCGTGGCAACACGTTGAGCCGACCGGTACTAATCGGCCGAGGGCTTGGATTTCGATCGCTCGTGCTTGCTCTGGAGTCCTTGGGTGCAACGCCCATTGACAACCGGTTTCCGGTGGCCATAGCGAGAGGGTCACACCCGTTCCCATCCCGAACACGGAAGTTAAGCCTCTCAGCGCCGATGGTACTTGGGGAGAGATCCCCTGGGAGAGTAGGACGCTGCCGGATTTGTTCGCTCGAGAGCGCCACGGACCCGTTCGTGGCGCTCTCGTCGTTTTCGGGCGCTGACGTCGCCGGTTCGCGTCGCTGAGTCGCGACGTCGATCGGTCCGCAACGGTGCTGTCGCCATCGCGGGTGCGGGCGCTGGGGTCGACCATCGGCGGCGGCGGACCGCGGTCGTGCCGTCGACATCCGGTCGACGACACGACCGTGGACGAGTCACCAGGAGAACGGGCAATGAGCTGGGCATCGTGCATGGAGCAGCCTGACCGCCTCGCGGTCGAGGTTCGTCGGACGGTTGCGCCAGTAGCCTGAGCCGCCATGCCCGACGACCGACGCCCACGTTCCGACTCCACGGGACGTCGTTCCGGTTCACGGCCGCCGGCCAAGTCCTCGCGTCCCGGCGGTCGTCGGGACGACCGGGGAGATCGCGGCCGGGGCGATCAGGGGCGCTCCTCGAAGCCGTCGAGACCGTCGAAGCCCTCGAAACAGGGTGGATCCGGGCGTGCTGGTCGGGATCGCGACGGTCGCAGCGAACGCGGCCGCGACGACCGGGCCAACCGTCGACCGACCGGCGGCCGGACGTCGACCGGTGGGAGCGCTCGCCGCGACGGTGGACGCGACGGAACCCGCGACCGGCGCAACCGCCCGCGCGACGGTGGACGATCCGACACCCGGGGCCGAAGCGGTCGCGATGGCGGCGTCGACCGACCGCCGCGCAACGAAGCCGAGCGTCGAGCCGCCGAGGTGCGCGCCACCAGGGGTCCGCGGCGGACCCCACGGACCGAGGAGGGCGAGCGCGACAAGATCGAGCAGCGGACCACCGAGCGATGGATCGACGAGGGCTCGATCCGTGACGAGGCCGCCGGTGCCACGGCGCGTGCCGCCGGCCGCCGGCCGGACCGCAGCGCTCCGGAGATCGATCCCGAGGTGGCAGCGGAGATCCACGCGGCGCTGGAGGCGCCACGAGCCCGACCGGCGATCGACCGTCTCGCCGCAGCTTCGCAGGCGCTCGACCGCGGGCGATACGACGAGGCGAGGAGCCGGGTCACCCCGCTCCTGCGCGACCTCCCCCAGGTCGCCGCGGTGCACGAGGTGCACGGTCTCGCCTGCTACGGCGCCGGCCGGTGGACGCAGGCGGCGAAATCGCTCGAGCTCGCGCGCCGCCTCGATCAAGACCCGGCGATGCTGCCCGTGCTCGCCGACTGCTATCGCGCCGTCGGACGCTGGGACGACGTCGACGACGTCTGGGACGACATCAAGGCGGCGTCGCCGAACCACGAGGTGATGACCGAGGGGCGCATCGTGCAGGCCGGTGCGATGGCCGATCGTGGCGAGTTCCGCCCGGCGATCGAGCTGCTCACCGCTGCGTCGCAACCGCCCAAGCGCGTCCGCGATCACCACCTCCGCCAGTGGTACGCACTGGCAGACCTCCACGACCGGGCGGGCGACGCGGTCTCGGCCGCTCGTTGGTTCGAGGAGATCGCCCGGCGCGACCCACACTTCGCCGACGTCCGCGATCGCCTGCGATCGCTCGGCCGCTGACGTGCGGGCCGACCGCACCACCGGGGGGTGACCGCGTGGCCCGCCCACACTTCCGAGCCGGCGTCGTGATCGTCGTCCGCCGCGACGACGGCGCCGTGCTCGCCTTCGAGCGCTCCGATGTGCCGGGAGAGTGGCAGCTCCCCCAGGGCGGCATCGACCGCGACGAGCAGACGGTCGACGCAGCCTGGCGCGAACTCGCCGAGGAGACCGGGCTCGGCCCGGCCGACGTCGAGCTCGTCCGCGAGTTCCCCTTCTGGACGATCTACGAGTTCCCCGAGGGTCTGCGACGGCACAACCACCGCTTCGGGCAGGCGCACCGCTGGTTCGAGTTCCGGCCGCGCCGAGACGACCTCGATCCGACGCCCGACGGGCGCGAGTTCGTAGCACACCGATGGATGTCGGTCGCCGAGCTGATCGACGCCGTCGTCGAGTTCCGACGGCGTCCGTACGAGCAGGTGCTCGGTGGCTGACCTCTTCGCAGCCGCCGCCGAGGACCGACTCCGCGCCCGCGCTCCGCTCGCGGCCCGCCTGCGGCCGAGGACGATCGACGACCTCGTCGGGCAGGACCACCTCGTCGGTGCGGGCCGGCCGTTGCGCGAGCTCGTCCAAGCGGACCGCCTCACCTCCGTGCTGCTCTGGGGACCACCCGGGACCGGCAAGACGACGCTCGCGCTCGCGGTCGCCGGATCGACCTCGCGCGCCTTCGAGCAGTTGTCGGCGGTCACCGCCGGGGTCGCGGACGTGCGCAGGGTGATCACCGACGCCCGGCAACGCCTCGGCGAACAGGGCCGCGGGACGGTGCTGTTCCTCGACGAGATCCACCGCTTCAGCAAGTCGCAGCAGGACGCCCTGCTCCCGGCGGTGGAGGACGGGACGCTCACGCTGATCGGCGCCACGACCGAGAACCCGTTCTTCGAGGTCAACCCGCCGCTGCGCAGCCGATCGACGCTGTTCCGACTCGAGCCGCTCGACGAACCTGCGATCCGGATCATCGTGACGCGCGGTCTGGAGGCCGAGGGCGCGACGGCGTCGCCGGAGGCCGTCGACCTCCTGGTGTCACGGGCAGGCGGCGACGGGCGGCAGGTGCTGACCGCACTCGAGGTCGCCGTCGCACTCACCGAACCCGGCGGGCCCTGCGCCGTCGAGCTCGAGCACGTCGAAGCCGCGCTGAGTACGTCGGCGCTCCGGTACGGCGTCGACGACCACTACGACGTCGTCAGCGCGTTCATCAAGTCGATGCGTGGCTCCGATCCCGATGCTGCGGTGTACTGGTTGGCGAGGATGCTGGCGGCGGGTGAGGACGCCCGCTTCATCGCACGACGCATGATCATCTTCGCGAGCGAGGACGTCGGCCTCGCCGATTCCGCCGCACTCGGTGTGGCGGTCGACGCGGCGCAGGCGCTCGAGCACGTCGGACTCCCGGAGGCGCAGCTCAACCTCGCACACGCGGCCATCCGCCTCGCGACGGCGCCCAAGAGCAACAGTGCGGCGACGGCCATCTGGGGGGCGCGCGCCGACGTCGCCGCCGGTGCCACCGGTGAGGTCCCACCCCACC
>CBFCWS010000322.1:0-3541 GCA_965601765.1 uncultured Ilumatobacter sp.
TTGACGTTCACCGTCGAGACGACCGCTGCCGCCGCCGGCGGTGGCGACGGCGGCACCGGTGGTGCCACGCTGCCGAGCACGGGTAGCGACTCCACGGCGTCGATCCTGCTCTACGGTGGAGCGGCGATCGCCGTCGGCGCGGCCATGGTGCTGATCGCGGTCAACCGCCGTCGGGACGCACACGCCCCGACCACCTGACGTCGGAACCTTCGACAGCGGGCGGGCACTCGCCCGCTCGACAGCGCTCGTCGGCGACGGCGGGCGCTGTTGCACTCCGACGATCGCACGGAACGCGATCCCGCGGCGTCTCGCGCCGGGCCCGACTGCAGAGCCTCACCTGGTCCGGTGCCGTCACGCATCGCCGGACCCGGGGCGGTCGAGCGCAGCGCGCAGGGCCCCCGGCGTGCGCCCTACGACTCGACCGAGTCGTGGCGGTCCGTGTCGTACTGACCGTAGGTGTAGCGGTAGGAGTACGAACCGCCGTGATCGGCGTCCAAGGAGTTGAGCACCGCACCGATCGCCGGCGCGTTCACCTGCGCCAGTTGTTCGGCGGCCCGCTCGACCTGGCGGCGATCGGTCTCACCCGCCGACGCCACCAGGATGACGCCGTCGGCCGACGAGGCGATCACCAGCGGATCGGAGACCACGAGAACCGGCGGTGAATCGATGATCAACAGGTCGGACTGGCCCCGGCATGCGTCGATCAAGGCCCGGGCCTTCTGTGACGAGAGCAACTCGGAGGGGTCCGGCGGAAGCGGACCCGATGTGATCACGTTGAGGTTGGGCTCGCCGTCGACCTTCTGCACGACCTCTGCGAGGCCGGCGCCGGCGATCGCCGAGGTGAACCCGACCTCGTTGGTGAGCGAGAAGCTGTGGTGCACTCTGGGGCGTCGGAGGTCACCGTCGATCAACAGTGTTCGCTTGCCGGCTCGGGCGAACGCCACGGCCAGGTTGGTGGCCGTCGTCGTCTTGCCGTCGCCCGGTTTCGGGCTCGTCACCTGGATCGTCTGCAGGTGTCGGTCCACGCTGAGGAACTGCATGGCGGTGCGGAGCGCGCGGTAGGCCTCAGCCGTCGGCGATGTCGGGTTCTCACGCGTGATCACGTGCATGTCGGAGGGTTCCCAGCCCTTCACCTTGGGGATCACGCCGATCACCGGAAGGCCGGACGCCTTCGCCATGTCCTCCTCGTTGCGCAACGAGTTGTCGAGGTAGTCGGCGAGGAACGCGATGCCGAGGCCGAGGAGGAGCCCGACGACGAGGGCCAGCGCCGCCGTGCGTGCCGGCGTCGGCTCGAACGGGGTGCTCGGCACCTCGGCGCGATCGATCACCGTCGCCCCCGACCCGCTCGCCAGCGCGATCGAGGTCCGCAGGGACTCGAGCTCGAACTCGAAGCGGCCGAGCTGGCTGACCAACGCCTCGAACTCGGCGCCCTCGGGCGTGGCGTCGAGTTCGGCGCGGATCTCGGCGAGACGGTCGACCACGACGGACTCGCGTGTCTGGAGCTCGGTGATCAACGCCGTCCGGCGAGCATCGATGTAGGTGTCGGCGTAGGTGTCGGCGGCGTCGGCCGCGAGCTGGGGATCCCTGCTGGCAGCGCTGAAGAGGAACACGTCGCTGTCGTCGCCCGCCGCCAGGCGCACGCTCAGCTCGGGCTCGTCGCCGACCACCTCGCGCACCTCTGCCTCGATCGCCGATCCCTGGGCTCGCTGCAACTCGTTCTGCACGACCCGGTTCGACAAGACCTCCGCGGCGTCGCCGAGTGTGGTGGCCGACGGCGGTTCCCGGAGCAGCACGTCGGTCGTCGCTTGGTAGCGCTCGGTCTGGGAGAGCGACATCGCCAGGGCCACCGCCGTGACGATCACCGCCGGCACGATCACGAGCCAACGTCGTCGGCTCAACACCGCCGCGTAGTCGCGAAGCGTCATCTCGTCGGCTTCGCCGAACACCGCGGGTTGGGACATCGGCGCCCACCCTAATGACGTGATGCCCGGTGCGGCATACAAGGCGCCCGGTATCGTTTCGTCTCCATGCGCGACCGGCTGCTCGGATACGGGGTCATCGTCGTCGTGTCGGTCACCGTCGGCGTGTTCATCGGTGGTGGCCCGCGTGCGTTGGTCAACGGTGCGAGCGAATCCACCCGTCCTCCCGCCGTCGCCGACGGTGCGGTCGACACCACCTCGACCACGATCTCGACCACCATCGGCGACGAGCCGCAAGCAACGGCCGTCACGACCGTCGTACCGACCATCGTCGCCGCGACCACCACCGTGGTCACGACGGTGCCGAGCACGACGGTGGCCGACGCCGGCCCGCCCGAATCGGTCCCGACGACCGTTCCCCTCGACGTGACGATCGCGGTCGCCAACGGTGCCGACATCTCCGGCATCGCCACCGAGCGCGCGGTCCTCGTCACCGGCGACGGCTTCACCGACGTCGTCCCCGTCAACGCCAGCGGGTTGAGCGACGTGACCACCATCTACCATGCGCCCGGGCTCGAACGGGTGGCCGAGCGGATCGCCGCCGCGGCCGACCTGCCCGGGCTGGTCGTGACACCGTGGGACGACCGGCCGGGGATCGAGTTCGACGTCGACTACGACGTGCTGCTCCTCCTCGGCACCGACCTGCAACCCCCGCCCTGATCGTCGTGGCCACCTCAGCGCCGCCGTTGCGGATCCTCACCGTGTGCACCGGCAACATCTGTCGGTCGCCCGTCGCCGAACGACTGCTCGAGCGAGAGCTCGACGCGATCGGGATGGTCGCGCGGGTCCGCTCGGCGGGCACGCAGGGGGGCGGACTCCGGGTTCCCCGTCCACTGATCGACGTCGCCCGCCAGATCGGGCTCGAGATGGGCGACCATCGTTCACGTCGCCTCGACGCGACGTCGATCGAGGACGAGGGCGCCGACCTCGTCCTCGCGATGTCACGCGAACACCTCTACGCGGTCGTCAGCGAGACACCGGCAGCGTTCCGGCGGTCGTTCACCCTGATCGAGCTCAGCGACTTCGCCCGCACCCGACCACCCGGCAGCGCTGCCTCCGTGAGCGAGCTGCTGGTGGCGGCCGGGCAGGGACGCACCGCGACCGGCGTGCTTCGCAGCGAGGCCGACCTCGACCTCGACGACCCCTACGGCGGTCCCCGCCGCGGCTACGAGCGCATGGTCGCCGACGTCACCGGCCGGATCGCCGACATCGTCAGGGCGATCGCCCCGGCGCCGCCGGCCGCCCCGGCGACGGGTACGCCGTCGGCCCCGATGGATCGTGTCGCGGATCACGGGGCGGGCTCTGGCACGATGATGGGCGTGAACCGCATCTCCCAACGACTCGCCGGGATCGCCCCCTCGGCCACGCTCGCCGTCGACGCCAAGGCCAAGGCGATGAAAGCCGCCGGGGAAGACGTGGTCGGGTTCGGCGCCGGCGAACCCGACTTCCCGACGCCCGCCCACATCGTCGAGGCCGCCGTCGAGGCGTGCCGCGATCCCAGGAACCACCGCTATTCGCCGGCCGGCGGTCTGCCCGAGCTCAAGCAGGCGATCGCCGACAAG
>CBFCWS010000323.1:0-2500 GCA_965601765.1 uncultured Ilumatobacter sp.
TCCGCTTCGGGCCCGAGTCCTGTCCCGCCGGGACGACCGACGACGAGGGCCGCTTCACCCTGACCGATCTCCCCGAGGGCCGGCTGCGACTGACCGCGGTCTCCGCGCGACACGCCCTCGAGACCCGCGACGTGGTGACCCCGGCGGGAGACGAGCGGCTCGAGATCGCGCTCACTCCCGGCGGGCGCCTCTCGGGCGTGGTCGTCGGGCCCGACGGGACCGTCGACGATCCGCAGGGTGTGCCGGTGTTCGCCTGGAAGGGCGAGACGCTCGAGGAGTACTGGTGGTGCACCGAGCAGATGATGACCTGGCCCGCCGACGCCGACGGCTACGACGGTCCCAACATGATCCTCGACGACGGTGGCGACGCGACGCTGCTGCTGCACAAGGGCGTCGAGTACGAGCGCACCGGAGAGGTGCCCGACCCGACCGAGGCCGACAACGCCGAGCTCGCGATCGTCCTCGGTCTGCTCCAGCGCACCCTCAGGACCGACCCGCAGAAGTGGTCCCGCATGGGTGCCGCCATCAAGGGGGTCACCGAGGAGACGACCACCGGCGTCAAGCGGCTGTACAAGATGGCCGCGGACGGCGAGCTGCTGTTCCCGGCGATCAACGTCAACGACTCGGTCACCAAGTCCAAGTTCGACAACCTCTACGGGTGCCGCCACTCGCTCGTCGACTCGATCAGCCGCGCGACCGATATCATGCTCGGTGGGAAGACCGCCGTCGTGCTGGGCTACGGCGACGTCGGCAAGGGGTGCGTGCAGTCGCTCCAGGGCCAGGGTGCCCGCGTGATCGTCACCGAGATCGATCCGATCAACGCGCTCCAGGCAGCGATGGAGGGGATCCAGGTGCTGACCCTCGACGACGTCGTCGAGACCGCCGACGTGTTCGTGACCGCGTCGGGCAACATGGGCCTGATCACGATCGACGACATGCGACGGATGAAGCACAACGCGATCGTCTGCAACATCGGTCACTTCGACAACGAGATCGACATCGACGGCCTCGCCCGCTCGGGCGCCGTGCGCGACGAGCTGAAGCCGGGCACCGACGTCTGGCGCTTCGAGGACGGCACGCAGATCATCGTCCTCGCCGAGGGCCGGTTGGTGAACCTCGGGTGCGCGACCGGTCACCCGAGCTTCGTGATGAGCTGTTCGTTCTCCAACCAGGTGATCGCCCAGATCGAGCTCTTCAACCACACCGACCGGTACCCGCTCGGTGTCTACGTGCTCCCCAAGCACCTCGATGAGAAGGTCGCCCGGCTGCATCTCGATGCCCTCGGTGTGCGCCTGACCCAGCTCTCCGACGAGCAGGCCGAGTACATCGGCGTCGAACCCGAGGGACCGTACAAGCCCGAGAGCTACCGGTACTAGTTCGTCGCCGGTCACGCACCTGCGCAGCGCGCGATCGTCCGCTGGCCGGCTTCGCCCGGCCGGTCCTCACCATCCACTCGCGCCGCTCTCTCCGTTCGGGCCGAACGGAGAGAGCGAGGCGTCGCCGACCGGGCGAGTGCGGCCGAGATGGCTGTCACACCCCCGTGCGCAGGATGACCGCATGTTGTTCGAAGTTCGTTGTGCCGGTTGCGATCAGCCCGGTGCGGTGCTCTGCCGCCGTTGCCGTCTCGCGCTCGCCGTCCCGAGTGGGCTGCCGGAGTCGCCCGATGTCATCGCGGCCGTCCCGTTCCGCGGTTGCGCCCGCTCGGTCGTGTTGGCGCTCAAGCATCGCCACTCGCGTCGCCTCGCCCATCACCTGGCCGGCCTCCTCGTCAACCGGATCCTGCGCGCCGGGGTCGATCCAGCCCGGATCGACGTCGTGACGTGGGCGCCGACCACGGGCAGGCACCGGCGCCGGCGCGGCTTCGACCAGGCCGAGGTGATCGCCAGGCGTGTGGGT
Source organism: uncultured Ilumatobacter sp. (assembly GCA_965601765.1). GTDB lineage: Bacteria > Actinomycetota > Acidimicrobiia > Acidimicrobiales > Ilumatobacteraceae > Ilumatobacter. The sequence continues at coordinate 1,897 of CBFCWS010000323.1, forward strand.
CTCCAGCTCGGGATCCCGGTTCGCCGGCTGCTCGAACGGACCGACACGACGACGCAGACCGGCGCCGATCGCGCAGCTCGGTTGCTCGGCCCGAGCTACCGGGTGTCGCCGGCGGCGTCCGGTCGTCGCGTGCTGCTGATCGACGACGTCGCCACGACCGGGGCCACGCTGCGTTCGGGGGATCACGCCCTCAGGGGAGCCGGCGCGTCGGCGGTCGTCCGTGCCGCCGTCGCGATCACGCCGGCCGAGCAGCCGGCCCGTCGTCGGCCGGGGTCGACCGGTCTCCCACCGGTCACGGCGCTCCGGCCGGTCGCCGAAGCGCCGACCCCGCGGGCCGCGTGATGCGCCGCGCCGGGGGGTCGCACGGCGCATCACGGGCGATCGCATCGATCTCGCGTCGATGCGCGGTCACACCGGTCGAGACGCGGGGTGGGTGGCGCGACCGCTCGGCATGACACACAGGCGATCACGGTCAGGTGGACGCGAGGTGTCCGCCACGTGACCGGACCGTGTCGCTTCCGCGAAGACTGTGTTGCCGACGGTCGTGTCGACGGCGGTGGGGCGCCGCGAGTGGGCGACTTCCCTGGCGCAACCCCGCCGGTAG
>CBFCWS010000324.1:0-3514 GCA_965601765.1 uncultured Ilumatobacter sp.
CCGCCCGGCCGGCATCACGGTCACCGGGCCGTCCGCCGCCGGGGGGCCCGTCGGCGCCGACAACCTGATCGCGAGGGCGCTCGCCGCATGCGGTGAGCGAGCCGACGTCGTCGTCGACAAGCAGATCCCCAACGGCGGCGGGCTCGGGGGCGGCAGCGCCGACGCGGCGGCCGTGCTGCGATGGGCGGGGCACCCGACCGATGCCGCCGGCCTCGCCGCAGCCGCGCGGATCGGTGCCGACGTCGCGTTCTGCCTGGTCGGCGGTCGGGCCCGGGTGCGGGGCATCGGCGAGATCGTCGAGCCGATCCCGTCCGCACCGCAGGTCGTCACGCTCGTCGTCCCGCCGATCCACGTGAGCACCCCCGCGGTCTACCGGGCGTGGGACGACCTCGGCGGTCCGACGAGCGACGGGCCGAACGACCTCGAACCAGCCGCCGTCGCGGTCGAACCCGAGTTGGCCCGCTGGCGCGATCGCGTCCGCGACCTGGCGGGGGTTCGTCCGATCCTCGCCGGGAGCGGCGCCACGTGGTTCGTGCACGGCGCACGCGAGGACGCCCTCGCTGCGCTGGGCGACGAGGGCGCTTCGGTGATCGTCACCACGACCGGCTGAGCCGGCAGGGACGGACGGGCAGGTTGACGGTGACTACTTGCGACGCTGGTGGCGCGTGCGACGGAGCATCTTCTTGTGCTTCTTCTTCCGCATGCGCTTGCGGCGCTTCTTGACGAGCGATCCCATAGCTCGGGCAACGCTACCGTCGGCGGCGCAGCCTGCCACACGGCACCGACCGTGCCGGCGAGACCGCTACCGTACAGGTCGACCGTCCGGGGTCGTTCAATGGTAGGACAGCGGTTTTTGGTGCCGCCTATAGGGGTTCGAATCCTCTCCCCGGAACCCGACACACGGGGGCTTCGCCCGCCGTGGACCACCGCCCGGGGCGCAGCCCTGCGCGCCGGACGGACGACGTCGCGACCGGTGGAGCGACGGGTGGAGCGACGGGTGGACGGGATGCAGCCGGGGGATCACGGGGGCACGCCCCCCGTGTGGTTGATTAAATGGGGGCGTGAGCGTTTCGGCGATCGTCCTGGCGGCAGGGGTGGGGACGCGGATGCGGTCGGCGCGCCCGAAGCCGCTGCACCCGATCTGTGGCCGGCCGATGGTCCTGCACGTCATCCACGCCGTGTCGAAGCTCCGCCCCGAGCGGACCGTGATCGTCGTCGGCCACGGCTCGGACGCGGTGACCCGCACGATCGAGGAGCATGCGCCGGGTCGCGCGAACGTCGCGTTCGCCGAACAGGCCGAGCAGAAGGGCACCGGACACGCCGCACTGATCGGGACGTCCGCGCTCGAGGGCGACGACTACGACGAGGAGGCGACCGTGATCGTGTGCCCCGGCGACACGCCGCTGCTCGACAGCGAGACGCTCGAGGAGTTCGTCGCGACGCACGTCGCCAACGGCAATGCGGCCACGCTGCTGACGAGCGTCGTGCGCGACCCCACCGGGTACGGCCGGGTCATCCGCGCCGGCGACCAGCGCGTCCTGCGGGTCGTCGAGCAGCGCGATGCCGAACCGAGCGAGCTCGACGTTCGCGAGGTGAACACCAGCATCTATGCGTTCCGCCGGGATCTGCTGGGTCCGGCGTTGCGCAACCTCGACACCGACAACGCCCAGCACGAGTTCTACCTCACCGACGTGATCGGCCAGCTCGCCGACCTCGGGCACCGCATCGGTGCGGTGCAGGCGCCCGAGGCCGAGACACAGGGGGTCAACGACCGCTGGCAGCTCGCCCTCGCCGAGCGGGAGCTGCGCAACCGGACCAATCGCCACTGGCTGCTCAACGGTGTCACGATGCTCGATCCGCGACAGACGTTCATCGACGTCACGGTGACGCTCGGCCGTGACGTCACGATCTACCCCGGAACGATCCTCCAAGGGTCGACGGCGATCGGCGACCGGTGCGACATCGGGCCTGCCACCCAACTGACCGACGTGATCGTCGGCACGGACTGCAACGTCGCCCATTCGGTGGCGGCCGGTTCGAAGATCGGCGACCGGGTGCGGATCGGGCCGTTCGCGTATCTCCCGGCGGGATCCGCGGTGGCTTCGGACGAGGTCACGGGACCGTTCTACACTGGCGACTGACCGCAGCAACTGAGAGGGCGAGCGCATGGAGAAGGTCACCACCAAGAAGCTCGCCCTGTACTCGGGTCGCACGCATCCCGAGCTGGCGGACGAGGTCGCAACGCACCTGGGTCAGGGCCTGGGTGACCCGAACCTCGTGGAGTTCGCCAACGGCGAGGTCCGTCCACGCTTCGCCGAGAGCGTGCGCGGCTCGGACGTGTTCGTGATGCAGACCCACTACGGCATCGACGGACGGTCGGTCAACGACTCGATCATGGAGCAGCTCACGATGATCGACGCTGCGTACCGTGCGTCGGCCAAGCGCATCACCGCCGTCTGCCCCTTCTACGGCTACGCCCGCCAGGACCGCAAGGCCGAGGGCCGCGAGCCGATCACGGCCCGGCTCGTCGCCGACATGTTCAAGGCCGCGGGGGCCAAGCGGATGATCTCGATCGACCTGCACTCCGGTCAGATCCAGGGCTTCTTCGAGGGGCCCGTCGATCATCTGACGGCCACTCCGGTGCTCGAGCGCTACATCCGCGAGCACGCTCCCGACGCACCCGTGATCGTCTCCCCCGACTCCGGCCGGATCAAGGTCGCCGAGCGGATGGCGCAGCACCTCCACGACTGCGCCGCCGACATCGCCTTCATCTACAAGCGCCGGCCCAAGGGCCAAGCCAACGTCGTCGAGGCGCGCGAGGTCATCGGCGACGTCGACGGTCGGTTGTGCATCGTCACCGACGACATGATCGACACCGGTGGTACCGTCGTCTCGGCCGCGGAGATCCTCCTCGCCCGGGGCGCGACGGAGGTCTGGGCGATGGCCACCCACGGCGTGCTGTCCGGACCGGCGATCGACCGGCTGAAGAACGCACCGATCTCACGGATCGTCCTCACCAACACCTTGCCGTTGCCGCCCGAGAAGCAACTCCCACAGATCGAGGTGCTGTCGGTCGCCGAGATCATCGCCGAGGCCTTGAGCGCCGTGTTCGACGACACGAGCGTCAGTGAGATCTTCGACGGCGAGAACCTCGCCTGACCCGGGCCCACCGCGGGTCGACCGGTCGGTCGGTTCGTGAACGGTGTCGACGATCAGTCCAGCCGGTACGAATCGAGGGCAGCGACCGTCACCCGGCAGGACGCGTGGATCAGGTCGGGGTCGGCCTTGCCCTTGGCCGATGCGGCGACGCCGATCAGTGCCATCGTGAAGAACGCGGCCAGGTCGTCGACGTCAGCGGCGTCGCTCAACTCGTCGTTCCGTCGAGCGTTCGTGAGTGCGCTGCCGAATGCGGCGAGGAGGCGATCGAAGTACGCGTCGACGTGGTCGCCACTCGCATCGACGAGCGTGACGCGCTCGACCGCGGTGTTGCACAGTAGGCAACCGCGACCTCGTG
>CBFCWS010000325.1:0-3506 GCA_965601765.1 uncultured Ilumatobacter sp.
TCGGCCTTCGGGAGCAAGGCGTGGTCGCGGAACATTCGCGCCGAGTGGCAACAGTCGACGATCGTCGTGACGTTCGTTGTCGTATCGGTGAGCCGCCGCTGCAGCGCGCTCAGCTCCTCGGCAAGGATGCCGCGGAACCTGGAGTCGGAGCGGTCGTCGATGTCGGTCGGCACGATGTACTGGAGCTGACTCGGCAGCGAGGGGTCGCCGTCGGCCTTGGGATTGAGCGTCCGACTCCCGTGGCCCGAGTAGTAGACCACCACGGCGTCGTCGTCGTCGGTGTCGTCGATCAGCTCCCCGTAGGCGCTGACGATGCCCTCCGAGGTCGCCTCGGACTCGATGATCGTCCGCACGTCGAAGTCGAAGCCCCCGAGCGTCTCGGCCATCAGGCGGACGTCGCGGTGGACGCCGGTCAGCCCTCCGGTCTGGCTGCCGATCAGCAGCGCTCGCCTCCCCATGTCGCGGCTCCTCACCCCACCATCGCGGCCCAGGTCCGCGGGCCGACGCGGCCGTCGGCCGCGAGGCCGCTGGCGCGCTGGAAGTCGCGCACGGCTCGATCGGTGATCGGCCCGAACCGGCCGTCGTCGGTGCAGCCGACGCGCAGCTGCACCCAGCGAACGGCGTCACCGTTCGCGCCCTCGAACAGCTCGGTCCGGTCTGCGGGCGCGGAGGCTCGCCACGGCGCCGCTGTGGTGATCGGGCCGACGATGCCGTCGACGGCGAGACCGTTCCCACCTTGGAAGGCGCGCACGGCGGCGTCTAGCGCCGTGGCGTCGAGGGCATCGACGCCCAGCGGCTTGCCGACGATCGTGGGACAAAGCGCCCAGCTCGCGGGTATCTCGTCGGACTCGCCGGTCGCGGCCGGGGGCTCGCCGGCGGCGGTCGGTTCGGTCGGTCCGCGACAGACCCAGCGCCACGGCTCGTCGCACGGGCGTCCGAGGTGCCATCCGTGCGCGGGCCCGTTGGCCTTCAGGCACTCGTACACCGGGTTGCCGAACGGCTTCGGCGGCAGGCCGAGGCTGACGTCGACGGCGAACCCCCAGCCGTGCACGCTCTTGCCCGGCGTCGCCGCGAGGTCCGGCTTGCGTCGCTTGGGCTCGATCTGCACGTCGAGCGGACGATACGAGTCGGTGCACGTCAGATCGGTGCCGGCGCCGCTCGCAGCTGATCGCCAGCCGGCGAACGCCGCCGCAGCAGAACGGTGCAGCCGGTGGCGATGGATGCCGATCGGTACGAGCGCGTGGTCGGGCAGCCGACCGTTGCCGAACGGGACGATGTCGTCGTAGATCGTGACGCCCTCGCGTACGAGGCCGCCCTTCGGGCGCACCTCCGGGCCCGGATCATCGGGCGCACCGGCGCCGGTCGTCGATTCGTCGCAACGCTCGATGTCGAAGAGTGGCTCCCCGTCAAGGTCGACGAGGACATGGTGATGGTCGTCTGACTGCATCTTCGCTCCGATCTCCCACTGTCACGGCAGCACACTCCGTTGTACCAGACGTTGGCAAGCGCATGGGAAGGCTTTGCGAACGGGGCGAGTCGCAGGCGCGGTCGGCGCCTCGCCATCACGCCCTCAGGCGAGCGCGGGAGTCACGTCGAGCAGGAGTTGCGCGTGGGAGGGGCACCGACGTCTCAGCGGCGTCGTCCAGTCGGCGCCGTGGCCGAGTCCGTCGAGGTGCGGCATCACGAGGGTCTCGAGCTCGTCGTCGTCGAGGGCGTGAGCCCGCGGGTCGAACCCGGGCGGGAGCTCGGGCACGAACTCGAAGCGCTCGCTGCGCGCGGCGGACCTCGCGGGCCGGGTCGGCCCACACCGCGGCCAGCTGGCGGAGGCCGTCGGCCCACGGCATCGTCGCCATCGCGTCGAGATCGGGCTGGCCCGGCAGCAGCTCGTCGGGCGGGCCCATCACGATCCCACGTCGCACGCCGCGCACGGTGAGCTGTTCCGGGTCGGCGAACCCCTGCAGCCCGCAGGAGCGACAGGTTGCCGTACACGGCCCGACCGCCGACCGTGACCAGCCGGACGTGGCGCTCGTTGGCCGTCAGCACCGTGTTCCACGGATCGTCGCCGTGTGGCATGAACACCGCGAGATCGGCGAAACACCCCTCCACCAGCCGTCCCACCTGCACGCCTCACGGGCCGGCCAAGGTGTCACCGGGTTCGCCGTCACCGTCTCGACGAGATCGGCTCGGTCGAGCGCGCCGCGGAGGTCGACGTCGTTCCAGCGCGAAGCGACCTTGAGCTCGCCGAGCACGTTGCGCGTGCTCGACGGCGTGCAGTCGGAACCGAGGCAGACCCGCAACCCCGCGCGCCGGCTTCCAGCGTGGGAAGTCGGTTCGGGCGAGGGCGGTGGAGTGGATGCCGACGAGACCGTCACGCGCACAACCGTGCTGGTCGAGGAACGCGAGCTCGTCGCGCAGTCCCGGTGCGACGCCCTCGGCGAGGTGGTAGACGAACGCTCGGCCCTCGGCCAGGCGCTTCGCGGTCTTGCCGAGCGATGCCGGCGTTGCCGGCAGGACCGACTGGTAGATCCGCTGACCGGTGCCGAAGCGCTCCTTCTCGACGTCGGGGAGCATCCAGCCCGGGAACGCCCGCGTCCCGGTGGGGGGCCCTGAATCGATGTGACGCCCCCACCGCGGCCTTGACCTCCGCAGACCGGAGCGCCGCCGTGGCCGCGGCGATGCCGAGCGCCTGTGACGGGTTCGAGACGTCGCGCTCGACCAGCGGGAGCGCCGCGGCGTCGGGCAGGCGACCGGTGCCGAACACCGCCCGGTCGGCCGGACCCTCGACCTCGGGTCGTTGCTCAGCCCGGTGCATCCAGGCTGAGCCGTAGGTGAGCAACCGATCAGCACGCCGCGCGCCACCACCGCTCCAGTCCTGCGCGTCGCTGCCCACCCTCCGGACGGCGTACCTTCGTAGCGAGTCGGAGGATCCGTGCACCGAGGAGGTCGCCGCATGAAGCATCCACTCGAATCCGTCGTCGTCGCGCTCCCGGGCATCATGGGGAGCGAGCTGCGGGCGGCGGATGGCTCCGTCGTCTGGGGGACGTCGCTCGGCACGCTCGTGAAGGGAGTGCTCACACGAGGGGCGGCCGTGAAGCGGCTCCGCCTGCCGGACGGGCACGGCGATGGTCCGGCGCCCGACGGGGTGACCGCGACGGCACTGGTGTCGGACATCCACGTGATCCCGGGCATCTGGTCGGTGTCGATCGGGTACGAGCGTCTGGTGTCGTGGTTTCGCGAGCGCTTCGAGGTGATCGACACGCCGGGCGACCCGCGCGGCCCCGTCAACTTCGTGGCGTTCCCGTACGACTGGCGGCTGTCGAACCGGGCGAGCGCCGTCGCGCTCCGCTCGAGGGTCGAACCCGTGGTCGACGAGTTCCGGGCGCGATCGGGGCGCCCCGACGCGGAGGTCGTGTTCGTGTGCCACTCGATGGGTGGGCTGGTCGCCCGGTACTACGTCGACGTGCTCGGGGGTCCTGGCCAGTCGGAAGCCGCCTCCTTTGCCCCGC
>CBFCWS010000326.1:0-3429 GCA_965601765.1 uncultured Ilumatobacter sp.
GGCGTTCAGCGCCGTGACCAGGTCGGCCACCGCGACGTCGTCGTCGTTCTCGATCTCGATGAGGCCGACGACGTCGGCGTCGAGATCGAGCAGGGCCGAGACGATCTTGGCTCGCTGCCGATCGAGCTCGGCGACGCTGTCGGCGCCGCGGCAGTCGAGCGTGCCGCTCGGTCCGCAGTCGCCGGAGCTCCCGCTCGACGTGACGTCGATCGTGGTGAAGTAGTTGAGCACGTTGAAGCTCGCGACCCGGATCGATCCGCCGACCGCCTCCGGCTCCGCCGGCTCGGGGTTCTCCGAGACGAAGGTGTAGTCGTACGCCGACGGGATCGGCCGCACGCGCCACGCGTCGGTGCCGGACTGCCCGGCGAAGCTCCAGTGCATCGCACCGGTCAGGCCGGCGATGGTGTCACCACCCCGGAACTTGTTGCCGAGCGACAACCCGCCCTCGGGGTAGTAGTACGGCTCGTCGGCGGCGGCGTCGAAGATCGCGTCGTTCTGGTCGTTGTTGTCGTCGTCGAGGATGATGCGGCGCGTCTCCAGGTCGGCCAGGAACGCGTCGTAGCCGGCCACGCTCGGGGCGTCGAGGTGGGTGAACTGGTACGGACGTGCCGATTCGGTCAGCACGACCTGGCCGAAGCGGGCCAGCTCGAAGTACTCGCTGACCACGAGCGTGTCGGGGAAGGTTGCCAGCATCCCTTCGACGTTCTCGAAGGTGTCCTCGTCCGCCGTGCTCCCTGCGGCCGGTAGGTCGACCGCGACCGGGGTCGGCAGCGGGTTGCCCGAGCTCTCGATCACCGCCGTGCCCGAGCCGAACGCGATGGAGATCTGGCTCATGCCGAAGAACTCGCCGGCATCGCCGGTGACCGTGACGAGGTCGCCGGCCGTCACCGCCGGGCAGTTCTGCCGGCAGAAGACGAAGATGCCCTCGGACGTGGCGGGGTCGCCCGAGGCGTCGGCGTCCTCCTCCTGGAGGAAGAACCCGTCGGGGACGTCGCGGCGCTCGAACAGCGCGGTGACGATGCCCTGCACGGTGACCGGGCCGGAGATCGCCACCTCCGACCCGCTGCCCTGCACCTCGTGGATGAACACCAGCTCCGGCGCGGGAGGCTCGCAGTCGTCGTTGGCGGCGCCGGGCGTGCCGGTGTCGCCGGCACCGAAGGTCGACGTGGCCTCGCACCAGTTCGCGCCGTCGTCGTTGGATGCGGTGTCGGTCGCCGCCGGGGCGAGGTTCATCGATGCACCCGTCGGGTCGGGCCAGACCGCACCGCCGTCGTACTCGATGCGATCGAACTCGACGGCCGAGCCGTCCTCCAGCACGATCTCGTCCGCGCCGTTCGACAGGAACCATCCCCCGCCGTACGCGTAGTCGACGGTGACACCGCCGTTGGCGGCCGGGTCGGCGGCGACGCCCAGGACGACGAAGCCGCCGGCCGGGACGACGAGCGGGCCGCCGTTGGCGATGGTGTGGGAGTCGAAGTCGAGGTCACGGATCGTCCAACCGTCGATGTCGATGTCGCTGCCCGACACGTTCGCGATCTCGAACCACTCGCCCACGCTGTCGGCGACCGCGGCCGGGTTGTTCATCACCTCGGTGATCACGAGATCACCGGGCGACGGCTCGCCCCCGCCACCACCGCAGTTCGCCACGTGCGAGCCGAGCCCGGTGAAGGTGTCCTGCGCGAAGCCGGACCACTCGACCGTCGGATCGAAGGCATCGGTGCCGTCGGCGTCGCCGGCGCAGACGTCGGCCGAGCGCGCCAAGGTGTTGTTCTGCGTGCTCTGGTCGCCGGACCCCCACTCGGATCCCGGGTCGACACCGACCTGCCCGATCACGTCGACGATGCCCGACGAGCTGCTCAGCACGACCGCGTCGTCGCCGTTGAAGAAGTTGGAGGTGCTGACCTGATCGGCCGCGGCGAGCACCTCGGCCGCGGCCCCGTCGTCGGCGACCACATGAACGTCGCCGTCGGCGACCGTGCCCGTCAGCGCGATGGTGGTGCCGGCCGTGGTGTTGCCGTTGAAGAAGAACTGGAGTTGGTAGCCGCCGGCCGCGAGGTCGACCGGGGCACCGGTCCCGTTGTAGACCTCGATCGCCTTGTTGAACCCGCTGCCCTCGACGTACTCCGACACGAGCAGGTCCGACGTCACCGCCGACACGTTCGCGGACGCCTGGTCGAGCGCGACCGCCCCCACCAACGCCACCGCCGATGCCATGAACACTCGAAACTTCACACCAGTCCCCGATCTCTTGGGCTCGTCACCGACCGCGGACGAACCCGTCCGCGCGAAGCGACCATAACCGAGGCGCGCCGCGCGTTTCGCCGCCGGAGCGCGACGTCGATCACCGTTCACACGGTTCACACGCTCCGTTCGCCGGATCGCGACTTCCCACCCGGCGTCCCGATAGCCGCTTGCTGATATGTAGATGTCTTTATATGCTGCCGCCATGGCACTCGCACACGCAGACCACCTCGCCGTCCTGCGGGCGGTCGGCGAAGTCACCCGGAGCCGCATCATCGCCCTGCTGATCGACGGCGAGCTGAGCGTCAGCGACCTCACCGACATCCTCGGCCAGTCCCAGCCGCGCATCTCCCGGCACCTCAAGCTGCTCGTCGACGCCGGCGTCGTGACCAAGCACCGGGAGGGATCCTGGGCCTTCTTCACGCTGGCCGGCGGACCCGCTCGCCCGCTCGTCGACGCGATCGTCGCCTCCGTCGACCCGTTCGATCCCGTCCTCGCCCGCGACCGAGAGCGGCTCGCCGACGTGCGAGCCCGGCGCTCCGACGCCGCGGAGGCGTTCTTCGCCGAGGTGGCCGAGCGCTGGGACGAGGAGCGATCGCTGCACGCGCCCGACACGGCCGTCGAGACCGCCGTCCTCGATGCGCTCGCCGACCGCCGGGCGGCGCACCTGCTCGACCTCGGCACCGGCACCGGCCGGATGCTGCACCTGCTCACCGACGCCGGTCACGGCGCCGAGCGTGCGATCGGTCTCGACCGCAACCACTCGATGCTCGGCGTCGCCCGGTCGAACCTCGAGCGCGCCGACCGGCGCGGCGTCGAGCTCCGCCAGGGCGACGTCTACCGGCCACCGTTCGAGCCGGCCGACTTCGACCTGGTCGTCATCCACCAGGTCCTGCACTTCCTCGACGACCCCGCCCGGGCGGTGCGCGAGGCGGCCGCGCTGCTCGCGCCCGGCGGCCGGCTGCTCATCGTCGACTTCGCGCCGCACAAGGTGGAGTTCCTGCGCACCGAGCACGCCCACCGACGCCTCGGGTTCCGCGACGACCTCGTGCGGAGCTGGTTCGCCGACGCCGGCCTCACCGCCGAGCCGACCCGATCCGTCGCACCACCCCCCGGCCGCACCGGTGAGCAGCTCACCGTGTCCATCTGGCTCGCCACCGTGACGAAGCAAGCCTGGCTTGCTTCGTC
>CBFCWS010000327.1:0-3388 GCA_965601765.1 uncultured Ilumatobacter sp.
TCCGCGACGCCATCGAGCGCGACGGGCGGGACGTCGTCGAGGCCAAGTACGGCAGGCTGCTGCAGGCGGCCTTCGCCCGCGACGGCGGCGACGCGCTGCGCCGGCACATCGACGAGATGTCCAACGAGCGCTACCAGTCGCTGTTCGCGCTGCACGGCCCCGACCTGCGGCCCGCCTTCCTCGACGGGGCCGACGAGTCGGTGCGCCGCTTCTGCGCCGACATCGGCGACGACGACCTGGTGCCACTCGTGCAGAACCTCGGTGGCCACGACCTCGGAGTCCTCGTCGACAGCTACCGGACCTGCGACACCGTCGCCGACCGGCCGAGCGTCGTCTTCGCCTACACCGTGAAGGGCTGGGGGTTGCCGATCGCCGGCGATCCGCTCAACCACGCCGCCCTGCTGTCGGCCACCCAGATCGACGACCTGCGCCGACGGGTCGGCCTGACCCCGGTCGATGAGTGGGACCGCTTCGACCCGGCGAAGCCCGCCGGTGCGTGGTGCGCCCGGCTCGGCGCCGACATCAACAACATGCCGGTCCCGCCCAGGCCGGCGCTCGCCGTCCCCGACGAGGTCGGTGTCGCCGTCGGCGCCAAGCCGCTGAGCACCCAGGAGGTGTTCGGCCGCCTGCTGACCGGTCTCGGGCAGAACGCCGACGTCGCCGAGCGGATGGTCACCCTCTCGCCCGACGTCAGCATCTCGACCAACCTCGGCGGGTGGATCAACAAGTTCGGTGTGTTCCATCACGACGAGCAGCCCGACTACCTCGGTCCCGACCGCTTGCTCAGGTGGCACCAGGGTCCGACCGGACGCCACGTCGAGCTCGGCATCAGCGAGATGAACCTGTTCCTGGCGCTCCATGCCTTCGGGCTCGGACACGAGCTCCATGGCCATCATCTCGTTCCGATCGGCACCGTCTACGACCCCTTCGTCTGTCGCGGCCTGGATGCGCTCATCTACGGGCTGTACTCGGGCGCGCGCTTCATCGTCGTCGGGACGCCGGCCGGCGTGACGTTGGCGGCCGAGGGGGGCGCCCACCAGTCGACGATCACCCCGTCGATCGGCGTCGAGTTGCCGGGGCTCGCCTACGTCGAACCGTGCTACGCCCGCACGGTCGACTGGTTGCTGTGCGACGCCATCGACCGCCTCGGGCGTCCCGACGGGGAGAGCACCTACCTCCGCCTCTCGACCCGACCGATCGACCAGGCGCCGTTCACCGAGGCGGCCGATCGTCTCGGCCCCGACCTCCGGACCGATGTCGTCGCAGGGGGGTACCGGCTCGTCGAGGGCGACGACGTGGTCGATCCCGATGCGCGGCGGCTGGTGGTCGCCGCGTGCGGTCCCGTCGTGCCCGAGGCGGTGCACGCGGCGCGACAGCTGGCCGGGGAGGGCGTCGCCGCCACCGTGCTCGATCTCACGTCGCCCGATCGCCTCCATCGTGAGTGGCGGACCGAGCTCGCCGCTGCCGCCCGTACCGCGCGTGCGGTCGACCTCGAGCAGCTCCACCTCGCTCGGCTCCTCCGCGGCACGGATCGGGCGGCTCCGATCGTCACCGTCCACGACGCGTCGAGCCACGCCCTGTCGTGGCTCGGCTCGGTGTTCGGCCAGCGCGTCGTCACCGTCGGTGTCGACGAGTTCGGCCAGTCCGGTGCCCTTGCCGACGTCTACCGGCACGTCGGCCTCATGCCCGATCAGATCGTCAACGCCGCCCTCGTCGCCCTGTAGTGCCCGCCCGCCGAGCAGGCCGGCAATCGAGTGGTCCGACTTCGTATCTCCTCCACGACGGTGCAGCCGGGACGGCTGATGGGCAGGATGGCGGTGATGGCTGCTCGGTCGATCATGTGGTTCCGGCGCGATCTCCGGCTGCGCGACCATCCGGCGCTGCTCGCCGCGCTGGCCGACGGCGACGTCCTCCCGCTGTTCGTCGCCGATCCACGCTTCGCCGCCGGGGGGGCGCCACGCCACGCCTTGCTGTACGACTGCCTGGCTGCACTCGACGCATCGACGGGAGGTGCGCTCGTCGTCCGCCACGGCGACCCGGCCGACGAGGTGCCGGCGCTGGCCGAGGAGATCGGCGCCGACACCGTCTACGTCAGCCGCGACGCCGGGCCGTACGGACGCGAGCGCGACGCTGCGGTGGCCGATGCCCTGCGGGGCGCCGACCGCCGCCTGCGTGGCGTGGGCTCGCCGTACGCGGTGACCCCGGGGACGATCACCAAGGACGACGGTGACCCCTACGCCGTGTTCACGCCGTTCTCGAAACGGTGGCGAGCCCACGGGTGGGACGAGCCCGACGAGGCGCCGCGCTCGCCGAACTGGATCGAGGTACCCTCCGACGGGTTGCCCGATCGACCCGAGATCGGGATCGAGATCCCCGCCTCGTCGGAGGACGCCGTCCTCGCACGCTGGCGGACGTTCCGCGACTCGGGACTCGCCGACTACGACACGCGGCGCGACCTCCCGGGGCTCGACGGCACGAGCCGGCTCTCACCGTGGCTGAAGTACGGGGTGATCCACCCACGGCAGCTGCTGGCGGAGACCGACGACGGCGACGAGGGGCACCGGGTCTTCCGGTCCGAGCTGGCGTGGCGTGACTTCTACGCCGACGTCCTGTTCCACCGACCGGGGTCGGCGTGGAACAACCTCGATCGGCGATTCGACGCCATCGAGCTCGACACCGGTCGCTCGGCCGATGAGAAGTTCGCCCGCTGGCGCGACGGCACGACCGGCTTCCCGATCGTCGACGCCGGCATGCGCCAGCTCGCGTCCACCGGGTGGATGCACAACCGGGTCCGCATGATCGTCGCGAGCTTCCTCGTCAAGGACCTGCACCTGCCCTGGTGGTGGGGCGCGCGCCACTTCCTCGACCACCTGCTCGACGGCGATCTCGCCTCGAACAACCACGGCTGGCAGTGGGCGGCCGGCACCGGCACCGACGCGGCGCCGTACTTCCGGGTGTTCAACCCGACGGCGCAGGGTGAGCGCTGGGATCCCGACGGGTCATACGTCGGCCGCTGGATCCCCGAGCTCGGCACCGGCGCCTACCCCGAGCCGATCGTCGACCATGCCGCGGAGCGGCGTGTGGCGCTCGAGCGGTACGAGGCCGTCAAGGCGGTACCGCGGACCTGAGCGGGGACCGGCGACCCGCGACCGAGGGTCCGGTGCGGCCGGGTTCGGCCGTCGCTCGAACGAGTTCCTCACCGCCTCGGCCCTGGCGACGTTCGGGTGGATGGAGGTCGATCACCAACAGATGTATACCGTGTTTGACGGCGTCGTCCAGTTTATCAAGAAAACGATCCAACTCGTGCATGCTTCGTTTATTACCGCGCGAGATGATTTCGATGAAAGCGACCACGCGATCGCCGGAAGCATGATAGATCGCGACATAG
>CBFCWS010000328.1:0-3330 GCA_965601765.1 uncultured Ilumatobacter sp.
GGTGAATGGGCGGACCTCGGTGTCGGCCGAAATGGCGCTCAAGCTCGGTGCGACCGCATCGGTCATCGGGGTGATCGTGTCCGAGATCTCGATCGGACGCCCCGGTGGGATCGGCAACGCGGTGACGTCGTTCGCGTCCGCACGCACCGGTGATCCCACCAAGATCTTCAGCGCGATCTTCGGCTCCGCGGCGCTCGGGCTGGCGCTCTACGGGCTGATCGTGTCCCTCGAGGTGATCGTGATGCGCCGTCGTCCCGCGGAGCAGGTCGCGTGAGCGCGCCCGACCGCACCGGTGAGGCCCCGGCGGCGTCGCCCGCCGACGGGATCGCCGCCACGTCCGGGACGACCGACGCCACCGCCACCACCGCCGACGCCACCGGACCGGCGCCCGGCAGCGCATCCGATGCCGACGAGGCCGCCTCCGTGGTGGTCGACGACGTCAGCAAGGTCTTCAACCCCGGTGCGGGCAACCAGGTCGACGCGCTCGTCGAGATCGACCTTTCCATCCCCCGTGGCGAGTTCGTCTCGCTGATCGGTCCGTCGGGATGCGGCAAGTCGACCCTGCTGCGGTTGATCGCCAACCTGATCGAACCGTCGGCCGGCAGCGTGACCGTCGCCGGCAAGCCGGCGGCCCAGGCGCGCCTCGAGCAGGACTACGGGATGGCGTTCCAGCACTCCGGGCTGTTCGACTGGCGGAGCGTCGAGAAGAACATCGAGCTGCCGCTCGAGCTCAAGGGATGGGACAGGCGCCGCCGCCGTGAGCGGGCCCACGAGATGCTGCGGCTGGTGAAGCTCGCCGACTTCGCCGAGCACATGCCGTGGCAGCTGTCGGGCGGGATGCAGCAGCGGGTCGCGATCGCGCGGGCGCTCGCCGCCCACCCCCCGCTGCTGCTGATGGACGAGCCGTTCGGCGCGCTCGACGAGATGACGCGCGAGCACATGCAGTCCGAGCTCCTCCAGATCTGCAATGCCACGCGTACGACGGTCGTGTTCGTCACCCACTCGATCCCCGAGGCGGTGTACCTGTCCGACCGGGTCGTCGTGATGTCGCCCCGACCCGGGCGGATCACCGACATCGTCGAGGTCGACCTCGGTCGCGGCCGTGACGACGACACCCGTGAGGACACCCGCTTCTACGGCAAGATCACCGAGGTCCGCGAAGCGCTCCGGGGCGCCGAGCACCCGGTGGTCGGCGGGGTCGACGACCGATGAGGAACACGCCGATGCCGCGGGTGCGGGTCGCGGGTGCGAGCGCGTTGATCGCGCCGATCGTCGTCGGGATCGCGTTCCTGCTGCTCTGGGAGGCAGTCGTGCAGGGTCTCGACCTCCAGCCGTACTTCCTGCCGGCGCCGAGCGCCATCGGCGACGCGTTCGTCGACAACACGGGGATCATCTGGGAGGCCACCTACAACTCGGGGACCAACGCGCTGATCGGGCTGATCGCCGGGACGGTCCTCGGTGTCGCCATGGCCTTCCTCCTGATGCGGTTCCGGTTGCTCAACGAGATCGTGACGCCGCTCGCGGTCGCGCTCAACGCGATCCCGATCGTCGTGCTCGTCACGGTCTTCCTCGGCATGTTCGGGTCGACGTCGGAGATCCCGCGCCGACTGATGGTCACGCTGATCGTGTTCTTCATAGTCCTCGTCAACGTCGCCAAGGGGCTCCGCCAGGTGCACCCGACCCATCTCGAGCTCCTCCGCTCCTACGCGGCGAGCCCATGGGACGTGCTGGTCAAGGCGCGGATCCCGAATGCGGTGCCGTACTTGTTCACGGCGTTGAAGATCGCGGCGCCGGCGTCGGTGATCACGGCGTTCGTCGCCGAGTACTTCGGCGGTCCGCAGCGCGGCCTCGGCACGCGCATCACGTCCAACTTCGCGAACTCGAAGAACGCCGTCGCCTGGGGGTACGTGCTCGGCGCCTGCCTGCTGGGGTTGACGTTCTACCTCGTGTCGATCGCGCTGGAGAGTCTCATCACACAACGAAGGGGGAGATCCCCCGGGGGAGCAACCACATGAGAATCCGTACCCGAACCACCAAGGCAATGGCGGCCCTTGCCGCCGCGTCGCTCGTGATCGTCGCATGCGGCGACGACGACGAGCCGGCAGCCGACGACGCTGCCGAGGAACCGGCCGAAGAGCCGGCCGAGGAACCCGCCGAGGAACCCGCCGAGGAGCCTGCGGAAGAGCCGGCCGAGGAACCCGCCGAGGAACCGGCCGAGGAACCGGCCGACGAGACCGCCGAGGACATGGCACCCGTCGAGTGCGACGCGCCCGACGAGGTCAGCCTCCAGCTGCAGTGGTTCATCCAGGCCCAGTTCGCCGGGTACTACGCCGCTGTCGACCAGGGCTTCTACGACGCCCTCTGCCTCGACGTGACGATCGTCGAGGGCGGTGTCGAGATCGTGCCGCAGACCCAGCTCGCCAACGGCGATGTCGACTTCGCGCTCGCCTGGGTGCCCAAGGCGTTGGCCAGTCGCGAAGCGGGTGCCGACATCGTGAGCATCGCCCAGATCTACCAGCGCTCGGGCACGCTCCAGGTGGCCTTCGCCGACGCCGGGATCGCGAGCCCGGCCGACTTCGAGGGTCGGACCATCGGCAACTGGGGGTTCGGCAACGAGTACGAGCTGTTCGCAGCGATCGGCGAGGCCGGCCTCGACCCGGCCGGCGATGTCGAGCTGGTCGGTCAGAACTTCGACATGATCGCCCTGCTCGAGGGCGACATCGACGCCGCCCAGGCGATGACCTACAACGAGTACGCCCAGGTGCTCGAGGCGATCGACCCGGACACCGGCGAGCTCTACCAGCCCGAGGACTTCACCGTCATCAACTACGAGGACGAGGGCGTCGGCATGCTCCAGGACGCGATCTGGGCCGACGGCGAGCGCCTCGCCGACGACGAGGAGTACCGCGATGCCGCCGCGCGCTTCGTCGCCGGTTCGATGCAGGGATGGATCTACTGCCGCGACAACGTCGAGGACTGCGCCGACATCGTGCTCGCCGCCGGCCCGACGCTCGGTGCCAGCCACCAGCTGTGGCAGACGAACGAGGTCAACAAGCTGATCTGGCCGTCGTCGAACGGGATCGGCTTCACCGATCAGGCCGCCTGGGACCAAACGGTCCAGATCAGCCTCGACACCCCGAACCTCGAGGGTACGACCGTGCTGACGGAGCCGCCGAGCGGCGACGCCTTCACGAACGAGATCGTCGAGGAGGCCTGGGGCATGCTCGGCGACGTCGACCCCTTCGGCGAGGACTACGCCCCCATCGAGGTCACCCTGAACGAAGGCGGCGCCTGACACCCGCACCGTGTCGAAGCAAGCCTGGCTTGCTT
>CBFCWS010000329.1:0-3241 GCA_965601765.1 uncultured Ilumatobacter sp.
CGGGCGCTCCTGACCCGCACCGGTCGCCGGGTCGCCGCAGCCGTCTCGTAGCCTTCGCTCGGCGCCGCGCTCGCACGCCATCGACTCCAGCCCGAGAGGAAACATCATGCGCGCCACGGCGATCGCTCGACTCGACGACCTCCCCGACCGCCGGCCGTCGGGTGCACTGCTGGGCAACGTCGACCTCGTCGTCGTCCGCGACGGCGACGAGGTGTCGGTCCTCCACGGTCGGTGCCTCCACCGCGGCGCCCTGCTCGCCGACGGCAGCGTTCGCGGCGCCGACCTGATCTGTGGCGTGCACGGATGGGACTACCGCTACGACACCGGCATCAGCGCGTACAACAACGACGAGGCGCTCCCGAAGTTCACGGCGTGGGTCGGACCTGCGTCCGACGGCGTCGATCTCGGACGCCAGGCCGACATCGCCGACGGCGATGCGTCGACGAACCCCGTGCCGGTCGCCGTCGACCCGGCGCCCGCCGACCGCTGGATCATCGTCGACGCCGACGAGATCGAGGCCTGGGAGCGCGAGCATCCGCAGGCCTACGACCGCACCGGCTACCAGGGCGCCTACCAGGACCTGCACGGCGCGCCCGAGGAGCCGTTCGTCGGGACGATCCGGAGCCTGGCGGCCGACGGGCTCACCGGGCACCACGGCGCGATGACGTCGATGGGGGTCGACCGCCGCCTGCTGCCGTCGTGGGATTCGATCCAGGTGGTGACGGCTCAACTCGCGCGCCGACCCCTGCTCGACGACGCGCCGGTCGACACCCGGACGGTGATCGGTCCGCGTGCAGCGCGCCCATTGCTCCTCGACCTCCCGCTGTTCGTGTCCGACATGAGCTTCGGCGCCCTCTCCGAGGAGGCCAAGACCGCCCTCGCGAAGGGGGCGCAGCTGGCGGGAACGGGGATCTGCTCGGGCGAGGGCGGCGTCCTGCCCGAGGAGCACGCCGAGAGCTCGCGCTACTTCTACGAGCTCGCGTCCGGCCGTTTCGGCTGGGACCTCGACCGGGTGCGCGACGTGCAGGCGTTCCACTTCAAGTTCGGCCAGGGGGCCAAGACCGGCACCGGCGGTCATCTCCCGGGCGACAAGGTGCTGGGCAAGATCGCCGAGGTCCGCGGGATCGACGAGGGAACGGATGCGATCTCACCGGCGACGTTCCCCGACCTGCGCACGATCGACGACTTCCGCGCGGTCGCCGCGGAGGTGCGCGGGGTGTCGGGAGGGATCCCGGTCGGGGCCAAGCTGTCGGCCCAGCACGTCGAGGCCGACCTCGACGCCGCGCTGGAGATCGGCGTCGACTACGTCATCCTCGACGGCCGCGGTGGCGGGACCGGTGCCGCACCGCTGTTGTTCCGCGACCACATCTCGGTCCCGACGATCCCCGCGCTCGCACGGGCTCGGCGCCACCTCGACGCCGCCGGCGTCGGCCGCGGCAGCGAGCAGCCGGTGACGCTCGTCGTCACCGGCGGTCTGCGCACGGCTGCCGACTTCGTCAAGGCGATGGCATTGGGAGCCGACGCGATCGCGCTCGCCAACGCTGCCATGCAGGCGATCGGGTGCCTCGGGATGCGGGCGTGCAACACCAACCAGTGTCCGGTCGGCATCGCGACGCAACGGCCCGGTCTCCGTCGCCGGCTCGTCGTCGACGAGGCGGCCGGACGACTCGAGCGCTTCCTCCGGGCGAGCACCGACCTGATGGTGGTGCTCGCCCGGGCGTGCGGTCACGCCTCGCTCGCCGACCTCGACGTCACCGATCTCACCACGTTCGACTCCGATCTCCACCGTCTCGCCGGCGTCCCGTACGGCGGCATCGGTCCCGGCGGCTGATCCCAGGATGACCCCCCGAGCCGGCACGTCGAATGCGCAGCCGGCGGTCAGGCAGCGGTGCCGTGCACACCGGGGTCGACGTCCGAATTGACACCGACCCCCGTGCGATGCGCTAAGTTGCCGAACTCCGGCCGGTCATGGGGGCCGCCCGGCAGCCCGGACGGGCAGACCACACCACATGGATCGCTGCGGCGATCCGAGAAGGAAGAGACCAACATGTCCAAACGACTGCTCCTCGTGGGAGCGCTCACCGCGTCGACGTTGGCGGCGGTGCCGGCAGCGGCTCAGGCCACCGGGCCGGCGGCGGCAGCGTGCGCGAACCGGAACATCAACCAGATCGACAAGTTCGTCGAGTGCGTCAAGGCCGAGGACGCGCTCGCCCACATGCAGGCGTTCCAGGACATCGCCGACGCCAACGGCGGCACGCGCGCCTCGGCGACGCCGGGCTACGACGCATCGGTCGACTACGTCGCCGAGCAGCTCGAGGCGGCCGGCTTCGAGGTCGAGCGTCAGGCCTTCGAGGCCCAGATCTACCGCGAGAACTCCGCATCGCTCAGCGCCGACGGCGTGCCGATCGAGACCCAGAGCGTGAGCTTCTCGGGATCGGGTTCGGTGGTCGGTGGCACGATCATCGCCGTCGACCTCGACCTGGGGCTCGGCAACAGCTCGACGTCGGGCTGCGAGGCGGGCGACTTCACCGGGCTCGACTTCAGCGGTCCCGCGGACGTGGCGCTGATCCAGCGCGGCGCCTGCAGCTTCTTCCAGAAGGCGTTCAACGCCGAAGCAGCCGGCGCCGAGGCGATGGTGCTGTTCAACCAGGGCAACACCGAGGAGCGCAAGGGCATCGTCAACGCCACCCTCGGCGGTCCGGGCGTGACGATCCCCGTCGTCAGCATCTCCTACGACGATGGCGAGGCACTGGCCCTGACGCCGCCCACATCGACCGACGTCGAGGTCGACGCCGAGACCTTCGCCGGCCCGACCGAGAACGTCATCGCCGAGCTGCCGGGCAAGAACACCGACAACGTCGTGATGCTCGGTGCACACCTCGACTCGGTGATCGAGGGCCCCGGCGTCCAGGACAACGGCAGCGGTTCGGCCGCCGTCCTCGCGATCGCGCTGGCGATGGCCGAGAACAAGAAGTACGAGCCGGAGAACACCGTGCGCTTCGCCTGGTGGGCCGACGAGGAGCAGGGCCTCAACGGCTCGTTCGAGTACTTCACCAACGCCGAGTTCGGTCTGCTGAACACCCCCGAGGAGGTCGACAAGATCGCCGGCTACCTCAACTTCGACATGATCGCGTCGCCGAACTTCGTCTACGGCGTGTACGACGCCGACGAGTCGTCCTTCCCGGCACCGGCCGGGATCCCGATCCCGGCCGGTTCGGAAGCGATCGAGGACCTGTTCGAG
>CBFCWS010000330.1:0-3208 GCA_965601765.1 uncultured Ilumatobacter sp.
ACGAACGTCTCCGCCCCCGGTCCCGCACCCGTCTCCAGGATCGCCAGGACGTCCTGACCGTCGACGGAGCCGTACCAGAGGTGGAGCGGCACGCTGCGGCGGAGCTGGATCGGTCCCTGCGGGTGCTGCCGGTTGTCGACGAGCGCGAGGCCGTCGACCACGTCCTGGGAGAGCACGAGCGCCCGGAGCCCGCCCGCTCGCAACGTCGGCCGGGCCCTGAGCGCGGCGCGCGACCACCTCGGCGAGGCCCTGGCCGGCGGCGCCACGGGTGGTACCTCGTGACGGCGCCCGGTCCGGGACGTGGTGTCCGGAACCGTCAGAGGTAGGTGCCGGGGCGATCGCCCTGGGGTGGGACGCCCGGCGCCATGCCGGGCTGGCCCTGCGGCAGTTGCCGTATCTGCTCGAGCTGCTGGCGGGCGGCGATCTGCTGAGCGAACAACGTGGCCTGGATGCCGTGGAAGAGTCCCTCGAGCCACCCGACGAGCTGAGCCTTGGCGATGCGGAGCTCGGACTCGCTCGGGACCGTGTCGTCGTCGAAGGGCAGGGCCAGCACGCGGAGCTCCTCCTGCAGGTCGGGCGACAGGGCCTCGGCGAGCTCGGCGACCGATCGCTCGTACACCTCGGCGAGCCGCTCGCGGCTGGCCTCGTCGAGCGGCGCCGTGCGCACCTCCTCGAGGAGCTGCTTGACCATCGAGCCGATCCGCATCACCTTCGCCGGCTCGGTGACCGACGGGCCACCGTCCGAGTCGAGGTCCGGCCTCGTGCCGGGGTCGGCGGCGCCGCCGGGGAGCATGACCTCGGGGTGCTCGACCTCGTCGCGATCGCTGCTGTCGGCCGATGGCGCGCCCGGGGGCGCGGGCGGCTCTTGCCGGTCGGGGGATGGTGCGTCGTTCGGATCGTTCATCTCGGTCGTCTCTCGGCGGGCAAAGTCGCCCTGCGCAGTACCTTGCCAGGTCGGCGAGCTCGACAGATCAGCGAGCTCGACAGAGATCAGCGAGGCATCGCCGCCACCAGCGGGACGAGGACCTCCGCGGCGGTCATCGACCCGTGTCGGCAGATCAGCTCGAACGGCCCGGAGTCCTCGGGGTCGTAGTAGCTGACCGGTTCGTACGCGACCAGCGCGACGTCGCCGAGCCGCGCCGCCACGGGCGGCGGCACCGTCGGACCGAACCACCCCTCGTCGATCAGGTCCGCGCGCGTTCGCACCCATCCGGTGTCCGAGAACTCCTCGACGGCCGCCTCGCGCAGCTCGTCGAAGCCACCGGGCTTGGCGTGCAGCCACCGGAACCTGCCCTCGCCCGACTGCAGGCTGACGAGCTTCAGCAGCTCGGCGCTCGGGCGGATGATGTTGTCCCCGACCTGGACCTGGCCGTGATCGGCGGTCACCAGCAGCGCCGCGCCGCTCGGCAGCACCTCGAGCAGGTCGGCGACCAGCCGGTCGGCGGTTCGCAGCTCGGCGTCGTAGAACGGTCCGAAGCCGCGCTCGTGGGCGATGCGGTCGACCCCGGCGTAGTAGGCGTACACCACGCGCTCGCCGCCGACCAGCAGGCGTTGGACCTCGACGGCGATCGACGAGGTCTCGCGGCAGCCGATCGCCCGCCCGGAGCGTTGATGGGCATCGCTGAACGCCGATCCCACGAGGTCGGCCGGTGTCACGATGGGCACCTCCTCGCCGAGGAACGCCTCGTACGGTTGGACCTCGGCGGGTGGTTGCGTGCCACGCCGGCTCTCGCCGCCCGCGGTCCAGCGCAGCATGTTGACCACCTCGCCGCCGAGCACGGTGCGATAGCCCACGATCCCGTGCTCGCCCGGTGTCAACCCCGTCGCGATCGAGCTCAGTGCCGTCGCCGTGGTCGTCGGGGCCACCGTGGTGATCGGGCCTCCGGTGAGCGATGCGATCGTCGGGGCCCGCCGCTGGTGGTCGAGCAGCTGCTCCCACCCGAGTCCGTCGAGCACGAGCAGGACCACCTGCCGCGCGGCGCGCACCGGCTCGGGGATCCAGTCGGGGGCCTCGCTCCACGCCGTCGGCCCGAGCAGCGACGGGATGATGCCGCGCACGTTCGGCCCGTGATAGGTGGGCAGGACGGGGATCGGCGGGGCGGACACGGACACGGAGAGTCAGTCCAGCACCTTCGGGCCGCACAATCCAACCGAATGCTGGATGCGGCCGGCGGATGCCCGGGAGCGTGGGCGGGAACACCTACGCTGACCCCGTGCGCGTCTCGACCCGAGGGGATTACGCCTGCCGTGCGTTGCTGTCGTTGACGCTCCGCGACACCGAGGGCCCGACGTCGGTGCGCGACATCGCGGAGCGCACCGCGCTCCCGCAGCCGTACCTCGAACAGATCCTGCTGGCGCTCAAGGGCGCGGGCCTGGTGCGGTCGAAGCGAGGGGTGGGCGGTGGGTACGTGCTCGCCCGGCCTCCCGAGGAGATCCTCCTGTCGAGCATCCTCGCCGCGGTCGACGGCCCGATCACGCTCGGCGACTTCGGCGAGCCCCACGAGGACGGCGCGTGCGACCACGAGGGCCAGTGCGTCCTGCTGGCGATCTGGAAGCAGGCGGGCGAGGTGATGCGCGAGCATCTCAGCGGGTACACGTTGGCCTCGATCGCCGACGTGGCCCGCGGCGATGCCCCGTGGCCCGTCAGCTCAGGCTGACCAACCGAGTCGACAGATCGTCGGGGAGCTCGCTCGTGAACGTCATCCGCTCGCCGGTGCCGGGATGGTCGATCGCCAGCTCGGCGGCGTGCAGGAACGGACGCTCGACGCCGAGCGTCGGCCGACGCTGACCGTAGGTCGGATCGCCGACGAGTGGATGGTTGATCGACGAGAGGTGGACGCGGATCTGATGTGTTCGCCCGGTCTCGAGACGACACTCGAGGAGGGCGAGCCGGTTCGGGCGGTCGAACGTGGCGAGCGTGCGGTACTCGGTGCGCGCCCACCGGCCGTCGGCGACCACCGCCATGCGGAGCGGGTCGCGCTTGGAACGCCCGATCGGTGCGTCGATCACGCCGTGGGACGCCTCGGGGTGACCCCAGACCAGCGCCTGATACACCCTGCTCGCCCGGTGGTCCGCGAACTGCTCGATCAGGTCGGCGGCGGCCGCCTCGGTGCGGGCGACGACCAGCAGACCGGAGCTGCCGGCATCGAGCCGGTGGACCAGGCCGTGACGGTGCGGTTCCCCGACGCCCGCGAGGTCGGGGAACGCC
>CBFCWS010000331.1:0-3194 GCA_965601765.1 uncultured Ilumatobacter sp.
CCACACGTGGCCGAGCACCTTCTCGCCGACCGGCACCTGGATGCCGTGGCCGGTGTTGCGGACCGGTGTGCCGCGCTTGAGCCCGTCGGTCGGCTTCAGGCAGACCGCGCGCACGCGACCGCGGCCGAGCTGCTGGGCGACCTCGGCCAGCACCTTCTCGGTGTCGCCTCCGATCTCCACCTCGAACTCCACGGCGGCGTTCAGCTCGGGGAGGGCGCCCGGTGGGAACTCGACGTCGATCACCGGTCCGGCGATGGCGACGACTCGGCCGTCCTTCAGTTCGTTGTCGGTCATGGTCATGACTCGGGGTTCTCCTGGTGTGGGTGCGTTCGTGCGGACGATCCGGGATCAGATCGCGTCGTGGGGTGGGTGGTCGACAGGATGGTGGTCGACGGAGGTCGGAGCGGTGGCGATCGAGCCGCCGAAGGCGGCGTCGAGATCGAGCTCGACGTAGCGGACCTGCTCGTGCCGGTCGGCGCCGAGCGCCTCCGCTCCGCCGACGATCTCCATGATCTCGGTCGTGATGGAGGCCTGGCGAGCACGGTTCATCGTGATGCTGAGCGTGCGGATCAGGTCCTCGGCGTTGTCGGTCGCGGACTTCATCGCCCGCTGGCGGAAGGCGTGCTCGGAGGCCGCCGCGTTGAGCAGCGCGGCGTAGACGCGAGCCTCGACGTAGCGCGGCAGCAGCGTGTCGAGGATCGTGGTCGGGTCGGGTTCGAACTCGTAGTCGGCAGGCGCCGCCGGCGTCGTCCGGCCGCTGCGACCCTCGACGATGTCGGCCGAGAGCGGCACGAGCGGACGCAGCACGACCTCCTGGGAGCCGGCGGTGATGAACCGGGTGTAGACCAGCTCGACCTTGTCGACGTG
This sequence comes from uncultured Ilumatobacter sp., assembly GCA_965601765.1. GTDB lineage: Bacteria > Actinomycetota > Acidimicrobiia > Acidimicrobiales > Ilumatobacteraceae > Ilumatobacter. The sequence goes on from CBFCWS010000331.1 coordinate 868, forward strand.
GCCACTGGCGAAGAGCTCGACGACGTGGAGGCCGATCGCCTTGGCGTCGTCGTAGCTCGGCGCGTCGCTGAACCCCTGGAAGGCCTTGCCGAGCTCGTACTCGCGGAACCTGAAGTAGGACTCGGCCTTCTTGCCGACCGGGATGATCTCGTACCCCTTCCCGGCGAGCACGTCGGCCTTGATCTCGCCCTCGGCGGCGCGCTGCACGCCGGCGTTGTAGCCGCCGCACAGACCGCGGTCGGCGGTGATGACGACGTAGCAGGTGTTCTTGACCTCGGGGCGGTCCTGGAGCAGCGGGGAGTCGAAGCTCGCCCCGGCCGCGGCGAGGTCGCGGACGACCTCGGTGATCTGCTCCGAGTAGGGCACGGCGGCCTGGACGCGCTGCTGCGCCTTGACGATGCGCGACGCCGCGATCAGCTCCATCGCCCGGGTGATCTTCTTGGTGTTCTGCATCGCCGCGATGCGACCCCGCAGGATCCTCTCCTCACCACCGGCCATTGTCGATGTCCTCCCTCGTCGGCCCTGCGGTTCTCCTCGGTCGGATGCGGCTCGTCGCTGGCGCTTCCCTCGCCGCCGACCCGACACCGAGCCGGTCCGACCACTCGTCGGCCCTGCGGTTCTCCTCGCTCGGACTGCGGCTCGTCGCTGGCGCTTCCCCCGCCGCCGTGCGCACATCTCGCCGGATGCCGTGGGGGGTGGTGTGGCGCGCCGCAGGGGATCGGTCCAACTCCGAGGAACGGAGCGACCGAACGCAGCGAGGGAGCGAGTGACGAGGAACCATCACTCGGTGGCCAGGGTCTTGCGGGACTGGGGGTCGCCCAACTCGTCGGCGTCGACGCTGCTCGGGTCGACGGCGTGGCTCTCGCCACCGGAGCCCTCGAACTGGTCCTTGAACGACTGCACCGCATCGGCGAGCTCGTCGGGGACGCCGCCGCGGAGATCGGCGAGCAGCGAGCTGTGGCGGCTGCGCATGAACTCGAGCAGCTCGCTCTCGAATCGGCGGACGTCCTCGACCGCGATGTCGTCGAGGTACCCGTTCGTGCCGGCATAGATCGAGGCCACCTGCTCCTCGACGGGCATCGGGCTGTTGAGCGGCTGCTTGAGGAGCTCGACCAGCCGATAGCCGCGCTCGAGCTGCGCCTTCGACACGGCGTCGAGCTCGGAGCCGAAGGTGGCAAACGCCTCGAGCTCGCGGAACTGGGCGAGGTCGAGCTTCAGGGTGCCGGCGACGCCCTTCATCCCCTTGGTCTGGGCCGCCGATCCGACGCGCGACACCGAGATGCCGACGTCGACCGCGGGACGGACACCCGACTTGAAGAGGTTGTCCTGCAGGTACACCTGGCCGTCGGTGATCGAGATGACGTTGGTCGGGATGAACGCCGAGACGTCGCCGGCCTTGGTCTCGATGATCGGCAGCGCGGACAGCGACCCGGCACCGCGGTCGTCGGACAGCTTGGCCGCCCGCTCGAGCAACCTGCTGTGCAGGTAGAACACGTCGCCCGGGTACGCCTCGCGGCCCGGCGGGCGGCGGAGCAGGAGCGACAGCTGGCGGTAGGCCTCGGCCTGCTTGGAGAGATCGTCGTACACCACGAGGGCGTGCTCACCCTGCTCCATCCAGTGCTGGCCCATCGCACAGCCGGCGTAGGGCGCCAGGTACTTGAACGGTGCCGAGTCGGCGGCCGGAGCGGTGACGACCACCGTGTACTCCATCGCACCGTTCTGGCGCAGCACCTCGGCGGTCTGCGCGACGGTCGAACCCTTCTGGCCGATCGCGACGTAGATGCACTTCACGCCCTGGCCCTTCTGGTTCAGGATCGTGTCGACGGCGATCGTGGTCTTGCCGGTCTTGCGGTCGCCGATGATCAGCTCGCGCTGCCCACGGCCGATCGGCGTCATCGCGTCGATCGACTTGATGCCCGTCTGGAGCGGCTCGTGGACCGGCTTGCGGCCGAGGATGCCCGGCGCCTGGATCTCCATCCGGCGGTAATGCGTGCCGACGAGCTCGCCCTTGCCGTCGACGGGCTCGCCGAGCGCGTTGACCACCCGGCCGAGGACGCCGTCGCCCACCGGCACCGAGAGGATGCGACCGGTCGACTTGACGGTCTGACCCTCCTCGATCGCGCTCGTGTCGCCGAGGACGACCGCGCCGATCGACTCCTCGTCGAGGTTGAGCGCAAGACCGACCGAGCCGTCCTCGAACTCGAGGAGCTCGTTGACCGCCGCGTCGGGCAACCCCGACACCCGCGCGATGCCGTCGCCGACCTCGGCGACGCGACCGACGGTGCGGGCCTCGAGCGAATCGTCGAGGCCTTCGAGGTTGTTCTTCA
>CBFCWS010000332.1:0-3155 GCA_965601765.1 uncultured Ilumatobacter sp.
GCCTGCGTCAGCTCCCGAAGCACACGAAGGGTGACGCCGCCGGGTCGAGCGTGCCGTCCGGGAGCAACGCCGCATTCGCGAGCGCGGTCGCCGGATCGTCGCCGGCCGCGAGTCGCTCGTGGAGGCGTGCCATCAGGTCGAGTGATCGGGCGTCGTTGACCCGGGTCAGCGGGGCGATCACCGACGCGACACCCAGGTGCAGCAACGAGGTGGCGAGCCCGAGCACCGCCGCCCCGTGCAGCGATCGAGTCCGGCCGACGTCGCACGCCGACAGCACGACGGTGTGGGGCACGCGAGCCGACTGCTCGAGGTCGTAGAAGGTCAGCGAGCCGTCCTCGAGCAGCAACGACGAGAACAGTGGATTGTCGCGGCGGAACGTGCCGTGGCAGGCGAAGTGGGCGATGTCGGCGACCGCCAGCTTCTCCCGCGTCGTCGCAACGTCCGACACCACGTCGACCATCCGGTCCGGGTACCGGGCAGCAGCCGTCGAGCACTCGGCGTGCGCGAACTCGAGGTCGGGGCCGGCGACCAGCAGCACGCGCGACGTGGTCGCGATCTCGCGACGGCGATGGGCGAAGTGCCATGCGGTCCAGCTCGGCGACACGACGACCGGACGGTGGCGGAGACTCGGCAGGGTCCCCCAGCACACCGACGTGAGCCGGCCGGGCACGACGACCACCACCGGCCCTCCTGCCCGCCGGATCGAGTCCGGGACGAGTCGGTCGAGCTCCTCGCTCGCAGCTTCCAGCAGCACGACGCTCGCCTCGGCCGACTCCTTCGACCGGGCGGGGCGCTGCTGTCTGGCGACCGCCAAGAGCTGTGAGTCGATCGCCGCCCCGATCGACTCGGCATCGATCCCTTCCTCGAAACGGGCGCGACCGCGCCGCAGCACCGCCCGGTGGATCGTGTTGTCGAGGATGGCGGCCACGAACAGCGAGGTTTCGCCGAGCGCATCGATCAGCGCGCCGGTGGACACCGCGCCGGCAGCCGACGACGCCAGACCCAGTCGAGCCGCGTTGGCGATCGAGCGCTCCAGCTCACGCCGACGACGTTCGAGTGCGACCGCATCGGACGACCCGGGATCGGACCCGGCCGACCGGAGGCGAACGCCGTGGAGCTCCTCCAGCAGCGCCCGCACGTGAGGATCGGCCGGAGATCGGGTCGACGTCGGCAGCGAGGCGAGCCGATTGACGATGTCGACCCGCTCGATGAACTCCCGTGCACGACCCCCGTCGACGGAGAGGCGGTAGCCCAGGTCGGCGAACGCGAGCGCATGCCGCGAGGCGTGCGCACGGAGCTCGAAGTGCGAGCGGGCGAGCCGGCTGTCCCAGAGAGCGCGGAGTCCTCGGGTCACGGCACGCCGGGCGGCGCGAACGTCGCCCTCGGCCTCGGCGAGCGACGCCCTGGCGAGCCAGTAGGCCGACTGATCGAACGGCGAGCGTTCGACCCCGGAGCGGACGATCCCGTCGAACGCCTGCCGCGCGGCCCCGACCGAACCCGCCTGGAGGGCGAGGCGTCCGCACAGGAGCAGTGCGTCGCGAGCCGGCCGATCCCACTTCGCGGCCTCCAGTGCGTGGGCGACCCGGCGAGCGCGCCGCGCGAGCGCCGGCGTCGGTCCGTCGAGCGCATCCACCTCCACGCGGAGGAGGTCGACGATCGGCAGCCACGACGTCCGGCCCGCGTGCTCGAAGCTCTCCGCCGCCACGTCGAGCGCCACTGTCGCGCGAGCTGTGTCGGCGAGCGCGAGCCTGACCCGCGCTGCGAGGAGGGCGGCCTCGGCGCGATCGGCTCCGAGCTCGCCGGCGTCGAGCGTCTCCAGCGCCGCGGACGACTCGCGATCGGCCTCGTCGAGCAAGCCCGCGGACAGCATGGTGGCAGCGCGGTCGGTCGAGACCACCGCCAGCCGCGTCCGGGAGTCGCCGACCGACCGGTACGACCGGTCGGCACGATCGAACGCCGCCAGCGCATCGACGACGTCGCCGCGAACGCTCAGGGCGACACCGAGATTGTGCTCGACGAAGGCCCGGAGCAACGGCTGCTCGCGCTCCTCGATCGCGGTGCGGGCTCGCTCCAGACTCCTGACGGCGCCCGACGGGCGCCCTCGCTGGACGTCGAGCGTCGACAGGTTGATCAGCGCCCGCGCCAGCAGGACGGGGTCGCCGTCACCGATCCGGGCGACCGCGGCGCGGTAGTCGGCTTCGGCCGACCGCAGGTCACCCTGCCGGTGCCGGACGATCCCGCGCTGCACGTGGAGCGACCCCAGCTCGTCGTCGGGGAGGTCGGGCTCGGCCTCGTCGAGCAGCCGGAGGGCTCGCGACGCATCTCCCCGGTACATCACCACCAGCGCCCAGGTGACCGCGATCCGGGCAGCGAGCGCCGGGGCCACCGCGCGGGCGGTCAGCCAACCCTGCTCGAGGTCTCGATCGGCGTCGGCCAGCTGGTCGAGCTCGCGGCGTGCCAGCCCCCGTGCCCACAGCGCGACCGCTCGGTCACGCTCCGTCGCTCCCCGGTCAGCGAGCACTGCGTCGGCCGTCCGGATGGCGCCGGCCGGGTCGGCCTGCGTCCGGTCGACGATGGTCGACTCGTCGAATTCGGCGCGCACGCTCACGGGAGGATCGTAATGTTCGGCGGATGAACGTTGAACCGTCCGCATCGCCGGAGCTCCTGCCGTACGACGGACCGCTCGGCGCGGTCTCGGAACGCCTCGCCGAGCGACGCATCGCCGTCGGTCGGACGAGGCGCGGGACCGTACTCCTCAGGCCCGATGCGGCGTTCGTGCGGCTCGACGAACCGGCCGATCGCGGTCGTGCCCTCGAGGTGTTGCGGAAGGAACGCCTCTCGGTCGAACCCCTGCCGGGGGCGCCGCGTCTCGTCCGCGTCTCGTTCGGGGGTGAACGACGAGCGGCGGCCGACCAGCGCGACGACAAGCGTGGCGCATGGTCCGTCGCACCCATCTCGAGGGTCATCGAGATCGCGCGACGACTCGGGTTCCGGGCCGTCCCGAACCACGTCTACCTCGGGACCGGATTCTCGGGGGTGCCCGCCTACGCCGGGGTGCCCGCCTACGCCGGGGTGCCCGCCTACGCCGGGGTGCCCGCGTACGCCGGCGTCCCTGCGTACGCCGGTGTCCCCGCCTACGCCGGCGTCGTCTCCCC
>CBFCWS010000333.1:0-3107 GCA_965601765.1 uncultured Ilumatobacter sp.
GCCCCTTGACCGCGGTCGCGAGGGCCGCACCGATGATCTCCATCGACACGCCTGCCTTGCCGCCGAAGCCGCCGCCGACGTAGGGCGTGACGACACGGATGTCGTGATGGGTGAGCCCCAGTGGCTCCAGCGCCTCGGCGAACAGGTCGCGCTGGACGTAGGGCGACTGCGAGGCCGTCCAGACGGTCATCCGGCCGGCGTGATCCTGCTGGGCCACCACCACGTGGGGCTCGATGGCGCAGTGTGCGTAGCGCGGCACCCTGTAGGTGTCCTCCACTACGACGTCGGCGTCGGCGAAGCCGGCCTCCAGATCGCCCTTGCGGGTCTTGCGCCAATGGGCGACGTTGGTGCCGGCGTGGGGGAAGAACCAGGGCACGTGCGGGTAATCCCCTAGGTCCGGGTGGATCAGCAGCGCGTCGTCGGCCAACGCGGCGTCGACGTCGAGCACGGCGGGCAGCGGCTCGTAGGTCACCTCGACCTCGGCGGCGGCCCGCTTGGCGGTCGCGTGGTCGTGGGCGACAACGGCCGCCACCTGCTCGCCGACGAACCGCACCCGATCCTGGGCGAACACGAACCGGTCCTTCATGTACAACCCGAACGTGAAGGGGAAGTCGGCGCCGGTGACGACCTTCACGACGCCCGGCATCGCCTCGGCCGCCGACGTGTCGATGGCGACGATGCGGGCGTGGGCATTCGTGCTCTCCACGACCGCGGCGTGCAGCAGGTCCGGCCCGAAGTCGAGATCGTCGACGAAGCGAGCCGCGCCGCTCACCTTGTCGCGCCCGTCGATGCGCGGTTCGCGGCTCCCGACGTACCGACGGCCCGTCACGACGCACCTCCTCGCGTGGTTGGAGCGGGGTCGGCGGCGGTCGCGGCGAGCACGGCCTCGACAATCGGCTCGTATCCGGTGCATCGGCAGAGGTTCCCTGCGATGGCCTCGCGCACCTCGTCCGCGGAGGGGTGCGGGTTGCGATCGATCAGCTCGGCGGCGGACAGCACGATGCCGGGGGCGCAGAAGCCGCACTGGAACGAGCTGTGCTCGATCAGCGTCTCCTGCACCGACGTCAGGCCGTCGTGCTCGATGCCCTCCACCGTCGTGATCTCGTGGCCATCGGCCTCGATCGCCAGGACGAGGCAGCTGCGTACGGTCAGACCGTCGAGCAGGACCGTGCAGCTCCCGCAGTCACCCCGCTCGCAGCCGATCTTGGGGCTCTTGACACCCACCTTGGTCCGCAAGACGTCGAGCAGCACCTCGTTCGGCCTGACCTCGAGCGGCGTGGGTTCGCCGTTGATCGTGGTGAGGATCTGATGTCGTGTGAGCGTCCTCATCTCTGGTCCCTCAGATCATGTGAGCCGGGTATGCCGGGCCCTCCCCGGCGAGTCGCGACGCGGCGGCCCGCAAACCACGCTCCAGCATCACCTCGCACATGTGGGTGCGGTAGGCCGCCGATGCCCGCACGTCGCTGATCGGTGAGATCGCGCCGGCGACGAGGCTCCTCGCGGCTGCGATCTTCTCGTCGTCGAGTGCGCTCCCCCGCAGTTCGGCTTCGATGTCCCTCGCCCGGAACGGGTACGGCGCGACGGCGCCGAACGCCAACCGATACTCGTGCCCCGCGACCACGACGATGGCCAGGTTGGCCTGTGCGAGGTCCTCCCCGGAGTAGCGGGCGAGCTTGAGGAAGGCGCCGGCGTGATCCACCACGGGCAGTTGCAGCGTGACGGCGGTGACCACTTCGCCGGCGGCGAGGCGGGTCTGCTTCGGGCCGACGAACCAGTCGGTGAGCGGCACGGAGCGTCGGCCGCCGGCGGCAGCGACGTCGACCGATGCGTCGTAGGCCAGCAGCGCCGGCCCGGCGTCCAGGCTGGGCACGGCAGCGCACAGGTTGCCGACGATGGTCGCCCGGTTACGGACACCCACCGATGCGACCTGGTGGGCCATCTCGGAGAGGACGGGTGCCGTCTCGCGGACGGTGGCGGAATCGAGCAGATCGCTGAAGGTCACCAGCGCCCCGAGGGTGAGGCGGTCGCCGTCGAGCGAGATCCCGGCCAGATCGGGTACCGCCTTGATGTCGACCAGGAGCTCCGGTTCGATCAGGTCGTCCCTCAACCACGGCACGACGTCGGTGCCGCCGGCGAGAACACGCGCACCACCGGCCGCGAGCGAGGCCAGCGCCTCGTCCAAGGAGGCCGGCCGCACGTAGTCGAACTCGTGGGCAATGGTCACCGGTCTGCCCTCCGACGCCGACGCTACGTACCGGCGCCGGGCTGCAGGTAGGGGCGAACGGCATGTCCCGTCGTCAGCGGCGCGCGGCGAGCGCGTTCACCGCGTCGACGAAGCACCCGATCGGTGCGGTCACCAACCCGGCGCCGACCATGCCGACACCGGCCTCGCGGCCGGCGATTCCGGTGTTGATCTGGGGGACCACACCGCTCCGGACGACGAGTGTCGCATCGATCCCCGTCGGCGTGCCGCGATCCTCGAGGATCGGCACCCGGTAGACGGGGTGTTCGGTCAACGTGATCTCGTACATCTCGAGCGTGCGCTTCACCGCGCCGGCCGCCGTTCCGCCGACGAAACCGACGATCGCCGGTGCGGCGGCCATCGCAAACCCGCCGAGGCCGACCGTCTCGGTGACCGCCGAATCGCCGATATCGGGGTTGGCGTCCTGCGCCGAGTACCCACCGAGGTACAGACCGTCGACGATCGGCGCGGGCGCCGTGAACCAGGCGTCGTGGGTCCCGGAGAGGCGGATTCCGAACTCGGTGCCGTTGCGGGCCATCGTGGTGACCAGGCTCGATCCGTCGATTCCGGCGGCGGCGTCGAGGGCCAGCTTCCCGGCCGCCATCACCAGATTGAGCATGAAGTGGTCGTTGCCGTCGACGAACCGGAAGACCGCGGCTCGGTCGGCGTGCGGCGAAGTCCCTTCGAGCAGTCCGGCGCCGATCTGCCGGAGGAGGAGCGAGGTTGCGGCTCGGTTGCGGTTGTGGCCGTCGTCGCCCATCTGCAGCGCCTGGGCGACGAGCGTCTGCAGGTCGACGGGACCCTGAACCCGGATCACCACCAGCAGTGTGGGGGCGAGCACCGCCACCAACCACCGCAGCCCATC
>CBFCWS010000334.1:0-3104 GCA_965601765.1 uncultured Ilumatobacter sp.
ACGATCACGAACCAGACCAGCAACAGCACGACGCCGACGCCGAGGATGCCGGCGTAGTTGCGCACGTTGCCGGTCTGCAGCTTGCGCGTCTCATCGGCGCCACCGGTGACGAGTCTGGCGACCCCGTTGACCGCCCCGTCGATGACGTTGGCGTCGAACCAGGCGGCAGCCTCGAACGCCTTGCGCCCGGGTCCGCCCATGAACCACGTGATCGCCCAGTCGTACCGCCAGCCCTCTTCGAGGATCTCCGGCTCGAACGGCTTCACGCGCTTCCTTCCGTAGACCGCGATCGCCGCGGCGATCCCGGCCAACGCACAGACGATCGCGAGCCCGGCCAAGAGCAGCTTGGCGTCGTAGGCCGCGGTGTCCTTGATCTCGGCTTCCGCGAACTCGACAACCGGATGCAGGAAGTCCTCGAGCCTGTGCTGTGTCGTCGACGGGATGAATCCGAACGAGGGCAGCTGGATGATGCCGCCGACGATCGCCAGTCCCGCCAGCACGACGAGCGGGAAGAGCATGATCGGCGGTGACTCGTGAGGTTTGAACTCGCCGTGCGCGGTGCTCGCGAGCTCCTCGTCGCCCTCGGCAGCCTCTTCGACGTTGGCGTGGCTCGTCCACCTGGCTTCGCCGAAGAAGACCATGATGACCTGACGGGTCATGTAGAACGCGGTCAACACGGCGGTGGCGAGTCCGATCACGTAGAGCGCCGGGCTCTCGGCAAGCGTGAAGAGGAGGATCTCGTCCTTCGACCAGAAGCCGGCGAAGGGCGGGACCCCCGAGATCGCCAGCCAGCCGACGATGAACGTCGCGGCGGTCACGGGCATGAAGGCGCGGAGCGCGCCCATCTTGCGCATGTCCTGTTCCTCGTGCATCCCGTGGATGACCGAGCCCGACCCGAGGAACAGCAGCGCCTTGAAGAACGCGTGCGTGATCATGTGGAAGATCGCCGCGACGAACGCACCCGTGCCGATCGCCAGGAACATGTACCCGAGCTGGGAGACCGTGGAATAGGCGAGCACCTTCTTGATGTCGTTCTGCGCGAGCGCGATCGTCGCCGCGAAGAGCGCGGTCACACCACCGACCCATGCGATCAGCGTCGAGGCCTCCGGAGCGGCGCTCGCGAGCATCGGGCTCATGCGGGTCAGCAGGAAGACACCGCCCGTCACCATCGTTGCGGCATGGATCAACGCCGAGACGGGGGTCGGGCCCTCCATCGCGTCGGGGAGCCAGATGTACAACGGGAGCTGGGCCGATTTGCCGATCGCGCCGACGAAAAGCAGCAGTGCGATGCCGGTCGCGGTCGACTCGGACAGCACGCCCGTCTCGGCCGCTTCGTTGAGACCGAAGTAGCTCACGGTACCGATCGCCTTGAACCCGAGGAACATGGCCAGCATGAAGCCCCAGTCCCCGATCCGGTTGGTGACGAAGGCCTTCTTGCCGGCCGTCGCCGCCGACTCGCGCGAGTGCCAGAACGAGATCAGCAGGTACGAACAGGTGCCGACGCCCTCCCACCCGAGGAACGTGACCAGGAGGTTCTCGCCCATCACGAGGACGGTCATCGAGAGGATGAACAGGTTCAGGTAGAGGAAGAACTTGGAGAACTTCGGGTCGCCGTGCATGTACCCGATCGCGAATACGTGGATCAGGAACCCGATCCCGGTCACGAACAGGATCATCGTGATCGACAGCGGGTCGGCCAGGAAGGCCATGTCGATCTGGAGCGACTCGACGGGCACCCAGGAGAACAGGGTCTCGACGTGGCGCCGCTCCTCCTCGCTGCGGTCGAGCAACTCGAAGTAGGCGCCGGCGCCGACGACGAACGACCCGAGCACCATCGCCGATGCGAGGTACCCCGACCTGGGCTCGCCGAGCGCCCGTCCGAACAGCAGGATCAGGACGAAGCCGACCAGCGGGAAGGCGGGGATCAGCCAGATGACGTCGAGCATCGTCCGTTATCCCTTCGCCCTTCGGGGGCGGCGCCCCCGCGACCCCGGGCGGCCCGCCTCCGGCCGCGCGCTCACGAGGACTCGCTTGCGTTGCATGCTCATCCTCTCAGTTCCGCGAGATCGTCGGCGGTGACGCCGGGGCGGCGCTTCAGGATGGAGATGATGATGCCGAGGCCGACGACGACCTCGGCGGCCGCCACGACCATCACGAAGAACACCGCCGTCTGACCATCGATGTCGCCGAAGCGGATCGCCAGTGCGACGAAGGTGATGTTGACCGCGTTCAGCATCAGCTCGACGCACATGAACATGACGAGCGGGTTCCGCCGGACCATCAGCCCGACCGCCCCGATCGCGAACAACACCGCCGACAGGATCAAGTAGTAGGTCGTCGTGGGCACGGGCCACGACGAGGCGAGCATCGCGATCACGTCACACCTCCGACCCGGCGGCGGCCGGCGAGGGACGCGCGACCGACGGGCCTGCCGTCACGGGCCGACGGGGCGGAGCAGCAGTTTGCGAGCGGGGCGTTCACCGTTCGCCTCCGTCGCTCGAGCCCTTGGCGCGCTTGTCCTTGCGAGTGAGCATGACGGTGCCGGCGACGGCGACGATCAGGAGCACCGACGTGAACTCGAACGCGAAGACGTGATCGCTGAACAGGTTGTCGGCGAGGGCGCGGATGTTGTCGTCGCCGTCGGCCGGCAACGGCTCACCCTCCACGATCGTGGAGCGGACCCGAACGACGGCGGCGACGAGCAACCCGACGATGCCGACACCGATCACCGCCGCGAGCGGGCGCTGGATCGGGAACGGCTCGATCGACAGGTCCTCGGCCTTGTCGACGCCGAGCAGCATGATGACGAACAGGAACAGGACGACGATCGCACCGGCGTACACGATCACCTGGACCGCGGCCAGGAAATGGGCCTCCAGTGCGACGAAGTGCACGGCGACACCGAACAGCGTGAGGACGAGCGACAGCGCCGCATGCACCGGGTTCGACCGGGTGACGACCCCGATCGCACCGATCAGCACCATCGCAGATGCGAGGACGAACACGATCAGCTCCATTTTTGACGTCCTCGCTCGTCGGCCCTGCGGTCCTCCTCGCTCGGATGCGGCTCGTCGCTCGCGCTTCCCTCGCCGCCCGACGAAACA
>CBFCWS010000335.1:0-3104 GCA_965601765.1 uncultured Ilumatobacter sp.
CCGCTTCGTGGAGGAGAGCTTCTAACTCCTCCAGCCTCCGCGGGACCGCCGCCACTTCTTGAAGGCCGGTCGGCCGCTCTGGGCACTCGTCGATTCCCCGTCCCGCGACAGATCCAGGCATGCCCGTCCGATGGAACCGTGACGGCGAACCAACCTGGAGGAATCACGATGAACATTTCTGATCGGCGGATCTGCTCGATCGGCGCTACGGCGGCGTTCGCCGCCTGCGCCATGCTGGCACCGGCCACCGCACATGCGGAACCACAGGGCTTCCTGCCCGTCGAGACCGGCGTCGGCTACTTCTACGGGACCTTCGACCAGAGCCCGAACATCCAGTTGCTGGTCGGCGGCACGGCGGAGGACTTCTGCCTCGCGAACCCCGACGACCCGTTCAACGCCGAGCCGGGCTTCGCGCCGCTGCGGGTGTTCCTGCGCAACGACGGCTCGGTCGACCTCAAGGTCGACGACAAGGGCCAGCCGATCCACCTCTACGAACAGACGGATCTCGTCGGGCCGGAGTGGATCGAGTCGGTGTGCGCGGATCTGTTCGACGGGGATCCGGGCACGGCGGTGCCCGAGCCGTTCGCGAGCGGCACGGCCGATCTCAAGGTCCGGGTCAGCGTCGTCTCCGACGATCTCGTCGACGTGTTCAACTCGGTCAACGGCACGGCGACGTCGACCGACGGCACGGAGTACAAGGTGCTCGCCGCTGCCGACCTGGTCGTCGAGAACGGCGTGCCGGTCGGTGACCCGGCCGACTTCGTGAGTCTGAAGCTGACCGAGATCCGGCGATGAACGCCGGTGGACCGGCCGACGCGCCCCCGATCGGCTCGGTCGCGTCGTAGCGTTCGCTAGCGTGGCCGCAGGAGGTCGCATGGGTGCCGGCGGTCGTCGGATGGGCATGGCGGTGGCGGGTGCGCTCTTCGCCGCCGCTTGTTCGGCGCCGGATGGGGTCTCGCGGCCGATCGGTCCGCCCGGCGATTCGACCCTGGTCGCGGACGGTGACGCCATGGACCGATCGGACCCGTTCCCGACGGCCCCGCCGACGTCGACCGCCCCGACGATTCCCCACGCACTGTCGCCCGAGGTGTACCGCCAAGAGCGGCTCTACATCCGTCCTGACCCGCTGGGGCCGATCGCGGCCGCGCACGGGACACCGCCGACGCTCCTGCCGCCCGGTGACCACACGACCGACGTGCTGGGGATCGAGGCGACGGTCCGGCTCGACGATTGGTGGCGGCTCGATGACGAGGCGCCCGGTTCGTTCACGCTCAATCGACCCGACGCTCCGCTCGATCCTGCAGCGACCCCCGCGATCGTGTTCGAACGGCCGGTCGGACTCGTCGCCCCCGGCAGGGTCGCGGACGACAACCTCCTCCCGGGCGAGTACCCGTTTGCGCCGGACGGCCTCGTGTCGTGGCTCGGCCTGTGGCTCGACGAGGTGCCGCAGATCGAGGTGCTCGCGACGGGCGAGGCGGTCGCCGGTGACCGGACCGGCTGGTGGTACGAGATCGAGGTCGACCCCGACGCCGGACCCACGCTGGACGGCTGCTCGCCGGATCCGTGCGTGCACGCGTGGTGGTCCGGCGCCAGCGCTCAGATCGTCGCTCGGGCCGGTGAGTCGCTGCGGTACTACGAGTTCCCCGACCCGGCCGGGCCCGTGTTCGTGCTCGTGGCGGCGAACGAGGACGAGTACGAGGAGTGGGTCGCCGCGGCCGACCGACTGATCCGCGTCGCGAGCTTCGGGAATTCGGCGCCGCATCCGGTCCCCGACGGGCTCAGCGTCGGTCTCGTCCGGGGGCACGATCCCGGTGCGGAGTGGCGGTTCGTCGCGTTCCCGGGGCTCGTCATCCGGACCGAGGAGTTCCGATTCTCGCAGCAGCAGCCCGGCAAGCTGCGATTCGAACCGTGGATCCGCAACCACTATGCGCACATCGTCGACGCCGCAGTCGTTCGGCCGTATCAGGATGCGGTGGGGAACTCGCTGGGATCCATCGACGAAGTCGTGGAGGTGCTCGACGCGTCGCCCCTCGCACGCCTCGAGGACGAACCCCTCCTCGGCACGACCGCCGCGGTGTTCAGTGGCGTCGCGGACGGCCCGATCTTCCGGTTGTTCGCCGTCGAGCGGGACCACGACCCCGGGGTCGCGAATTGGCCCCACTTCGAAGCCGTCCACGTCTGGGCGTTCGACTCGCCGATCGGACCGTTGCTGATCGCCGCCGAGGCGGAGAGCGACATCTACATCACGACCGCCGAGCAGCAGGCGATGGAGTTGGTCGGGCACATGTCGTTCGACTGCGCGACAGATACGTGTCATCGATCCGATGAACCCGTGGGATGACGATCATCGGTGACACGACCCTCCAGGACCGTCGAGACCTCCAGCATCTCTACCGAAGCGAGGTCGGGACGGTGTACGGCTACCTGCTCGCTCGTTGCGGCAACCGGCACGTGGCGGAGGATCTGACGACCGAGACCTTCCTCAACGCGGCCGATCGCTTTGCGCAGGGACGGGGTGTCGAGGTCAGCGGCGCATGGTTGATGACCGTCGCCAAGCGACGGCTGGTCGACCATTGGCGTGGAGCGGTGTCCCAGCGCGAACGGATCGAGCGATTCGGGCGAGAGCTCGGACTCGGTCCCGCTCGACGCCGGGAGCCGATCGACGATGGGGACGTCGATGTCGCCGAGGCGGACGAGGCGCGGCGACGGGTGCTCAGCGCGCTGGACGCACTGCCGGAGCGCCACCGGGCCGCGTTGACCCTGCGATATCTCGACGAGCACACCGTCGGCGAGGTCGCCGACACCCTCGGGCTGAGCTACCAGGCGGCCGAGTCGTTGCTGGCCCGGGCCCGACGCGGGTTCGTCACCGCCTTCGAGGAGGCGTCATGAGCGGCGAGCCACGTGCACTCGACGCACTCCGGGCCGCCGATCGTCCGGCCCGACTCGACGACGACGTCGTGGCGCGCATCGAAGCGGAGATGCTCGCTCGCTTCGACCGACGCGTCGGATCTCCACGGTCGGACGGCGACGGGCCGGAGACGGTCGTCGAGCTCGACGATGCGCGTGGCCGACGTGGGCGTCGGCGGTCGCGCGGCCTCGTGATC
>CBFCWS010000336.1:0-3079 GCA_965601765.1 uncultured Ilumatobacter sp.
ATCGTATTATCGACGTTCGACGAAGGGCCCGACCTGGTACTTTTCTACAAGTACCTGTTGGTGCTTCTCGGCGATGGGGACTACGAACTGCACTTCAACGAGACCGATCAGCTCAGTTCCAGTCAGGCCCGCTTTGCAGAGACTCAGTTAAAGCTGTTCCAGGACTGGTGGGCCGATTGGCCTGGAAAAGACTATGTCTGAAGACGTCAGGTCCGAGAAGGAGATCGCGCGAGCGATTGACTTCATCAACGCCCAACTTGACGACGATGAGCCGGCCGACCGGATCATCAGTGCTCTCGAAGTCGAAGGGTGGCTGCACGACGACGTCCAGCAGCTCGTGCTGGCGGTCGTTGAACAACGACAGCAGCAGGCCGATTCTGAGGAGCGATTCCCCAACATGCGGCCGCTCAAGTCGGCCGGCTGGCTCGACACCTCGACGCGTTCGGCGGCCGGGAGATAGCGGTCGATCCAGCGCGAGGCCGGGCGCTCGGCCGAGGTGCGAAGGTCGCCGCGGGGGACGGTGACCACGAGGCGTGCCGACCGCTGTGCGAGCGCGACGAGGCGTCGCTCGGCCCGCACGGCGGGATCGGTCGCCGGCGGGAGCCCGGCGGCGACCCGATCCTGCTCGGACAGGAGCGGATCGATCCTCGGCGGCGCCGGCAGCACCCCGTCGGCCGCCCCGACGACCATCGCGACCGTGGCGTCGAGCCCGAGGTCGGCGGTGATCGAGCCGATCGTGACGCCGTCGCCGATCCGTCCGAGCCGACCGGGCGCCTGCTCGAACTCGGCCGCGAAGACCGCCCGGAACTCGGCGCGCGTCACCGGCCCGGAGAGCGTGTCGAGGCCCCGGAGACGATCGAGCACGCGTCCGGCGTGGTCGGCGGCGAGGCGCTCGGCGGCGTCGAGGTGCTCGAGCACCGCATCGCCGAGGCGTCTGGCGATCTGGTCGCCGCACCACGTCGCCCAGTCCGACCACGACCGTCGCCGGTGCGGGTGACCGAGATCGCTGCGCAGCGTCCGCACGAACGCCTCGAGCTCGCCGCACGTCGCGGCCAGCTCGGCGGGCGCCGACGTGCCGTCGCGCTCCGCGCGGCTGGTGAGTCGGGCGGCGTGACGGCGCAGGCGAGGGACCCAGTGATCGTCGCTGGTCACCCCGGCCTCGATCGCGAGCCGCTCCCACTGCGCGACCGGCACCGCTCGCACCGACCGGTGGTCGCCGGACGCGGGGGCTCGCTGCGGGACGTCGGCCAGGAAGTGGAACAGGTCGCCGCGGCGGATGCCGCGGCGGTCGAGATCGAGCAGGTCGAGCAGGAACCTCGGCACCAGGCGCTCGACCACCTGGGTGCCCGGCCGCCCGTTCCACGGGATGCCGGCGACGTCGAGGTGGTGCTCGACGAGACGCGCATAGGGCACGTCGGTCGGCCAGAGGACGCACATCTCGTCGAAGGGCGTTCCGGAGCGTGCGGCGTCGACCACCTGGCGGACGACCTGGCGGACCTCGTCGTCGGCGTCGGTCGTCGAGATCACCGTCGCCGCCGCGCCGGCGCGAGTCGGGCCGTCGGTGCCCGATGTTCGTGGCCGGTCGGCGGCGTCGTGCGGCGTCGGGCCGTGCGGATCGATGCCGATCGTCGCGAGGCGGTCGACGACGTCGGCGTCGAGATGGTCGACACCGACCGACGGCACGAGCAGATCGACCGCACCCACCGAACCGAGCGCCGCGATCATCGTCCGCTCCGAGCCGTGGCGGAGGGCCGGCTCGTACACCACGATGCGTCCTGCGAGCCCGTCGACCGAGCGACCCGACTCGAGGCGCGCGGTGGCGGCCGCGAACAGGTCGGCCTCGTCGTACCACCCCTCGCCGAGGCGGTGCACGACGGCCTCGGAGATACGTGCGACCTCGCCGGCCTGCCAT
Source organism: uncultured Ilumatobacter sp. (assembly GCA_965601765.1). Classification (GTDB taxonomy): domain Bacteria; phylum Actinomycetota; class Acidimicrobiia; order Acidimicrobiales; family Ilumatobacteraceae; genus Ilumatobacter. The sequence goes on from CBFCWS010000336.1 coordinate 1,913, forward strand.
CCTCGCCGCCGGAGTGCCGCGCACGCATCGGGGCCGGCGCGGCGGACGTCGACGTGAGCGGTTCGCAGTGCGGTCACCGTGGAGGGGTGGGTGGCCACGTCGGCGAAGGACCCCGGTTCGTCGTCGAGGACCGCCCGGATCGCGAGGTCGAGCACCGGATTCGAGACCGGCCGCCGCCCGGCGGCGGTCAGGTCGGCGCCGGCGATCCGCTCGGCGAGGCGCGCCGGCGTCACCATGTCGACCCCGGCGATCCCCCCGTCGCGGCCGAGCCGGCGCCGCACGGTCACGCCGACGGCGTTGGTGGCGACGACGACCGACACCGGCGCGAGCGGATCGTCGCCCTGGGCCCGACGGACCGACCGCGCCAGGGCGGGGAGCGAGTCGGCGGGCGCCACGAACCGGGCCTCGATGGTCACCCGACCGATCGTAGGGGAGGGGTGTGACAGCGGCCGCCCGGCCGGGTCGCTTTGCTGGAGGCCCGGCGCTCACCGGAGCGGATCGGTGATCAGACGCTCTTCAGACGGCTGCTTCGGCGAGGCGGCGGAGCTCGCCGACGGCCGCCTCCAGGCCGCCTGGGTGGCGGTACAGCGCGCTCCCGGCGACGAGCACGTTGGCGCCCGCCGCAGCCGCACCGCCGATCGTCGCGGCCGAGATCCCGCCGTCGACCTCGACGTGGACATCGGAGCGTCCGTGTGCCGCGAGCAGCTCGTCGACCTCGCGGATCTTGGCCTCCATCGTCGGGATGTAGGCCTGGCCGCCGAAGCCGGGGTTGACCGTCATCACCAGCACGAGATCGATCAGGTCGACGACGTGGGCGATCTCACCGACCGGTGTGGCCGGATTCAGGGCGACCGCCGCAGTCGCCCCGAGCTCGTTGATGGCGCCGAGGGTGCGGTGCAGGTGGACGCAGGCCTCGGCGTGGACGATCAACCGCGAGCACCCCGCCTCCACGTATCGCGCTGCCATCGCGTCCGGGGTCAGGACCATGAGGTGGGCCTCGAACGGCAGCGAGCTGTGCTCACGGGCGGCGGCGATCACGTCGGGTCCGAACGTGAGGTTCGGGACGAACTGGCCGTCCATGACGTCCCACTGGATGAGGTCGACGCCGGCCGCCTCGAGCGCGGCGACCTCGTCGCCGAGTCGCGCGAAGTCGGCCGGGAGGACCGA
>CBFCWS010000337.1:0-3074 GCA_965601765.1 uncultured Ilumatobacter sp.
TGCACCGCGAGGAACAGCAGGAAGCCGATCACGACCGTGCCGAGCACGGTGTAGTGCCACCGCTTGGAGTGGTCGGCGCGCCAGAAGCGGCGGATGCTCATCACGATCGCGACGACGGCGACCACGCTGATCACGAGGCCCACCCACGGGCCCACGCCGGCGGCCACCCCGATCGCCGGCAGGACGAACGGGAACACGATGTACATCAGCAGGCAGCGGACCGTGGCGACGGCGATCGAGGTCTGGAAGGCCTTCTGCGCATCGGCGGCCGTGCCCCGCGGCGCATCGACGGGCAGCCGGAGGATGCGACGCATGAACAGGTCGGCCCGGGAGCGAGGCGGCCCGAGCGGTGGCGGGTCGCAGATCGTGTGCTCGAGGTGGTCGCCCACGGCGGCGTCGGCCACCGTGTCGTCGCTCACCCGGTCGGCGTGAGCTGCGCTGGTCCGATCCGGTCGCACGTTCACCAACGCAGACGGTATTGCTCCGTGGCGAGCGCCACAACTTCGGCCGGGGAGTCCGCCAGTTCGACCGCGCCCGCCCCGAGCAGCTCTTGGATCGATCCGTATCCCCAGGTGACGCCGATGCACGGGATGCCGTGATGGGCGGCGCCGTGCACGTCGTGGTCGCGATCGCCGACCATGATCACGTGCTCGCCGAGATCGGGGTCGCCGGCGAGATCGAGCTCGCGCAGCGCGTACGCGATCACCTCCGACTTGCTGCGACGCTCGGGCGTCAGCGTGGCCCCGGCGCGCACGGCGAACCGCTCGCTCAAGCCGAAGTAGTCGAGGATCGGATGGGCGGTCTGCTCTGGCTTCGCCGTGGCGACCCCGAGCGTCAGCCCGGCGGCGGCCAGGCCGTCGAGCATCTCGACGATCCCGTCGTACAGCGTGTTCTCGTAGGCGCCCGTGGCGACGTAGCGCTTCCGGTAGGTGTCGATCACGCGACCGAGCGCGTCGTCGGGGATCCCGATCGCCGGGAGGCCGAGCTCGAAGGGCGGGCCGATCACCGAGCGCACCTGATCGTCGTCGGGGACGGGAAAGCCCTCGACCTCGCACGCGTGCTGGAGCGAGCGGAGGATGCCGGGCTCGGAGTCGGACAGCGTCCCGTCGAGGTCGAGGAGTACGTGCGTTCTCACGTGCTCACCTCGGCGACTCGCTTGAGCGCCTCGTCGGTGCCGACCGCGATGATGATGTTGCCCGGGTGGAGCTCGGTGTCGGGAGCCGGATTGGTCTGGAAGTCGCCGTTGTCGTCGCGGAGCGCGAGCACGAGCGCACCGGCGCGGCCGCGCAGATCCGCTTCGCGCAACGTGACCCCGGCGATCGGGGAGTTGTCGTGGATCGGGATCTCGTGCATCCGGAAGTCCATCGATCGCTCGTGCATGATGACGTCGACGAACTCCGCCACGTTCGGCTGGACCACGAACGAGGCCATCCGGGCGGCGCCGAGCTCCTGGGGGTTGACGACGCGATCGGCCCCCGCTCTCGACAGCTTGGGCACGCTGTCCTCCTGCCGGGCCCTCGCCACGATGAACAGGTCGGGGTTCATGCTGCGCGAGGACAGGGTCACGAAGAGGTTCTCGGCGTCGCCGTCGAGTGCGGCGATCAGGGCGGACGCGCGCTCGATGCCGGCGTCGCGCAGCGTCGCGTCGATCGTCGCGTCGCCGACGATCACGAGGACGTCGAGATCCCGCGTCTTGTCGGGGTTGCTGTCGACGACGACCACCTGGTGATCGTTCCTGAGGAGATCGGCCGTCGCCGCCTTGCCGACCCGACCCCAGCCGCAGACCACGACGTGGCCGTCCATGTGCGAGATTTTGCGGTCCATCCTGCGCCTCCCGACGAACTGGCGGAGCTGCCCCTCGACGACCACCTGGACCGCGAGCGTGAACGTGTACAGCACGGTGCTGACACCGGTGACGATGACGACGATCGTGAACACCTTCTCGGCGTCGCTGAGATCCTCACCGAGCAGCTCACGGTACCCGACGGTGGTGATCGTGATGACGGTCATGTAGACCGCGTCGACCGGGTCGAGCCCGAACGCCGCGTAGCCGATCGTCCCGACGACGAACACGGCGAGCACGAGACCGAGCGCGATGCGGAGGCGGCTCAACGTCGACGTCATCGGGCGCCACGGTAGTGCGACGGGTGGGGTCAGCGAGTGAGCCGGTCGAGTCCGCGCCGGGCGAACCACGCCACCAGCCCCGTCATCGTGGCGAGGGCGACGAGCCCAGGCCAGACGTCCGACCACGACGGCTCGCCCACGAACCCGGAACGGGCGAGACGGAGGACCGAGTTCAGCGGGTTGATCCGCGCGATCGTCGGGAGCCAGCCGCCCATGATGCCGAGCGGCGTCTGCGCCTCGGTCAGGAACAGACCGAAGAAGAGGGTGAGCTGCATCAGTGCCGCGGCGCGCATGTCGCGGAGGCGGTACACGAGCCCGAGCCCCCAGAACGTCCCGACCGCGGCGATGCCGAGCGCCGCCGTGAGCAGGGTGACGTACGCGAGCGCCCCGTTGGTCGGTCGGGCGCCGAGCAGCGTCCCGACCATCGTGACGGCGAGCATCGCGAGCACCGCTCGGAACGAGGCCGACCACAGCGCCCCGGTCAGCAGCGACGAGCGCGGCGCCGGCGACAGGAGCAGGCGGTCGTAGAACCCCGACTCGAGGTCGCGGATCGTCGTGAACCCGATGCCCATGCCGGCGAACGAGCATCCCATGACCGTCGCCAGCGGCAGGTACCAGTTGGCCGGGTTGTCGGTCGGGAAGCCGGGGATGTCGGTCACGCCCCGGTAGGTCCCCGTGAAGGCGACCACCTGCACCAGCGGCATCAAGAGAGCCGGCAGGAACGTCGACGGGATCCGCGCGATGTTGCGCAGCGAGCGGGTCGCGATCCCGACCGATGCGGGGGTGGTGCCGGTCGCCGGCGGCGCCGTCGTGCCGGTCGTCGTGACGCTCATCTCGAGCGCAACCGTCGGTCGAGGGAGCGCCGTGCGAGCAGGAGGGTGCCGGCACTCAGCGCGAGCGGGATCAGCAGCGTCTCGGCGACGGCCGCGGCCGAGAGCGGCTCGATCGTC
>CBFCWS010000338.1:0-3047 GCA_965601765.1 uncultured Ilumatobacter sp.
GCCGCGCATCGCGCGCACCTCGAAGGGCGCGACGTCGCCGCCGCCGAACGCGACCGCCAGCGCTCCGTCGATCTCGCTGCGATCGCCGAGGTCGATGTAGTCGACGAGATGGCTGCCGACGACGTCGGTCTGGTCGGCTCCGAACAGTGCCGAAGCGGTGGCGTTGGTGGAGTGCACGGTGCCGTCGGCATCGACCGCCACGACCGCCTCGGGCATCTCGTCGATCAGCTGACGGGCGGAGATCTCCGCTGCGCGCGCCGCCTCCGCGCCGGCCTCGAGCCGGCGGCGCGACCGGCGGAGGAACGGCACGGTCGCGGCCACACCGATCGCGAACGCGATCGCGAGGGGTGCCAGATCCACGGATCGAGGTTACGTGCCCCGGACGCGCCGGTCGGGGATGCCCGCGTCAGCCCTCGGCGTCGGCGGAGCGCTGCTCCCACCACTCGAGCAGTCGGGCGCGCGCCTCGTCGCGCCCGATGAGTCCTTCGTCGAGCCGGATCTCGAGCAGGAACGCGAGGGCCTCACCGACCGCTCGTCCGGGCTCGATCCCGAGCACCTCCATGACGTCGGAACCGTCGAGCTCGGGGCGGATGGCCGCCAGCTCCTCCGCCTCCGCGAGCTCCTCGATCCGTGCCTCGAGGTCGTCCATCCTGGCACTCAGCTGCCGGGCCTTGCGCTCGTTGCGGGTCGTGCAGTCGCACCTCGTGAGCACGTTCAACTCGGAAAGCAGGTCGCCGGCGTCGCGCACGTAGCGACGCACCGCGCTGTCGCTCCATCCGAGCCGGTACGTGTGGAACCGGAGATGGAGCGCCACCAGCTCGGTGACCGCGTCGATGTCCTCGTTCGAGTAGCGGAGCGCCGTCATCCGCTTGCGGGTCATCCGAGCGCCGACGACGTCGTGATGGTGGAACGTGGTGCCCTTCCCCTTCACGTAGCCGCGGGTGCGGGGCTTGCCGACGTCGTGGAAGAGCGCCGCCAGGCGCACCAGCCGGAAGTCGAACGGTGGTCGCCGGTCGGCCTGCTCGTGCGGCGGCCGGACGTTCTCGACCACCGCGATCGTGTGGCTCAAGACGTCCTTGTGGCGGTGGATCGGGTCGTGCTCGAGACGCATCATCGACAGCTCGGGCAGGAACTCGTCGGCGAGCGCCGTGTCGTGCAGGAACCACAACCCCGCCGCGGGGTGATCGACGACCATCAGCTTGTCGAACTCGTCGCGGATCCGCTCGGGCGACACGATCTCCATCCGGGCCCGCATCGACTCGACCGCGGCCACCAGCTCCGGTGTCGGCGTCAGATCGAGCCGCGCGATGAAGCGAGCGGCCCGCAGCATCCGGAGCGGGTCGTCGGAGAAGCTGACCTCGGGCCCGAGCGGAGTGCGCAGCACGCGCTGCACGAGATCGACCGCTCCGCCGTGCGGATCGACGAGCGCCGGGAGGCCGTCGCCGGTGATCTCCATCGCCATGGCGTTGATGGTGAAGTCGCGACGGCTCAGGTCGGTCGCGACCTCATGTGCGAAGGTGACCTCCGGCTTGCGCGATGCGTCGACGTACGCCTCGGCGCGGAACGTGGTGATCTCGTAGGTGCGGCCGTCGCGCTTGGCGCCGATCGTCCCGAAGCGCTCGCCCTGTGTCCACATCGCGTCGACGGAGCCGGCGATGACCGACTTGATCTCCTCGGGCCGGGCGTCGGTCGTGAAATCGAGGTCGATCTCGTCGGTGTCGACGTCGAGCATCAGGTCGCGCACCGAACCGCCCACCAGGTACAGGCGGTGCCCGGCCGCCGCGAATCGCTCGGCGATCGGCGCGATCTCGGCAAGGACGGGTGCGAAGCGCTCCGGAACCATGGCTCGACCAGGCTAATGGCGACCGGAGCCTCCGTGACCGGTGCCGACCCGTCGGCGTCGCCCGGTCGCACGACGTCACCGGGCCGGTCCCCCGCGGGTGGGGTTTCGGTGCAACACTTGCGCCGTGGGCACCTCGACCGCACGCAGCGCGCGTTCGCCGGCGCCGGCGCAGCCCTGGCGGCTGCAGCGGTGGCCGACCGACGCGACGATCGGCCACCTCGTCGTGCACGACCACCACGTGGCCCCGACCGCCGAGCACGTCGAGGCGGCGACGACGGCATCGAGACGTCGCGGCGATCGCGCGCTGCGGACCTCGGCGTTGTTCCCCACCGCGGCCGACGTCTTCACGGCGGCCGGGTTCGTGCCGATCGACCGGCTCGCCCTGTTGCGGATCGACCTCCCACTCGCCCGTCGTCCCCGCGCCACCGCCGACGGCGTGTCGCTGACACCGTTGCGGCCCTGGACCCGACGAGCCGCCGCCGCGGTCGACCGCAACGCCTTCGGGCAGCTGTGGGGCAACTCGGCGGCGAGCCTGCGGGACACGCTGCACGCGACGCCGGCCCATCGCGGCCGCCTGGCGCGCGTCGATCGGCGGGTCGTCGCGGTGGCCATCTCCGGCGCGGCCGGGTCGGCCGGGTACATCCAGCGCCTCGCGGTCGACCCCGAGCACCAGCGGCGCGGGCTCGCGACGCTTCTGGTGCTCGACGGCCTCGCATGGATGACGGCCGGCGGCGCGACGAGTGCGCTCGTCAACACCGGGATCGCGAACGAGGCGGCGCTCGCGCTCTATCTCGCGCTCGGGTTCGAGCTGCTCGACGACGAGCTGATCATCGCCGAACGCACGTGGTCGTGACGACCGGGCCGACCGAGCGACGACGACGGTCCGTCGGTGTCGGGGCCGGGCTCGTCGCGCTGATGCTCATCGTGACCACTGCGCCCGGCGAGGGACCCGTCGACGGAGCACCCGCACCGGGATCGGAGCCCGACGCCCTCCCCCGGGTGGCGCTGAGCGATCAGTTCGTCGTCGTCGATCAGCCCTTCGCCGTCCGTGAGGGCGACGACGCCGTGTTCACCATCCGCCTGACGGGAGGACTCGAGGTCGTGACGACGACCACGACCACCACCACGACCACGACCACCACGACGACCACGACCACGCCTCCCCCACCGACCACGGTCTCGGACGAGGAGACGACGGAGGACG
>CBFCWS010000339.1:0-3045 GCA_965601765.1 uncultured Ilumatobacter sp.
CCGATGCTGGCGGCGCCGAGCTCGACCCTGCCGAGCCGGTCGGCGTAGCGCTTCGGCAGGTAGGCGCCGTCGGCGACGGCGTTGACGTAGATGCTGTAGTGCCGCGACTGCCTCGCCGGCCCGACGAGGAACCACTCCACCGACGCGCCGCGCGGCCGTTGCTGCACGAGGTCGCCGTAGCCGATGATCGTCTGGTCGGTGCCTCCCCCGGAGGTGCCGGTCCAGAGCCTGCGGCTGCGGTCGGGCATCGACTCGACGACGAGCAGATCGAGCTCGATCATCGTGTCGTCCCCGAGCTCGGCCAGCCACTCGTCGGGCGTGGTGGCGTCGACCTCCATCATCCCATGTTGCCCGATCGCCCCCGTCCGACTCCGTGTCCGACAGCGGGTCGCGACGAGCGCACCGAGTCGATCACCCGAAGAGCGACGGGTTCATCCTGCGCAGTTCGTCGGCGACGCGGCCGGCGTACTGGACGGCGAGGGGGTACACGGCCCGGCCGATGCGGATGTCGACGATGTCGCGAAGTCGTCTGCCGCCGAACGCCACCATCTCGGCCGTGGGGACGACGTGGAGGACGTCGCCCCCGTGGCGTCTGGTCCACGACGCGATCTCGCGGCGCGCCTGCCGTGCGCCGGCCCACCCCGCGACGCCCTGGCGCGCTCGCGCGAATGGTGTGACGAGCAGCATCAGGTCGGCGGCGGGCGTCAGATCGCCGGAGGCGAGCGACACGATCCCACCGTCGGCGTACCAGACGCCGTCGATCCGATGCGGCCGCAGCACGGGGACCGCAGCCGAGCTGGCTGCGGTGATGTCGGCGATCGGGTACCGATCCGATCGCAGCACGACGCGGCGGCGTGGCCGGAGGCGCACGGCGATCGCCGACACGTCGGGATCGTCGACCTCGCGGTACGCGGCCTCGCTGAAGCCGTAGCCGTCACCCCAGAACCCGTCGGTCTGCTCGCCGACCCGGGATTCCCAGAGGTCGCAGAAGGCGTCGAAGTCGAGCCCGGTCCGGAGCGTCGCGACGGTGTGGGAACCGGCCGACGTGCCGACCATCGGGTACCGGACCACGTCGAGCCCGGCGGCGCGCAGTCCGTGCGCGATTCCCATGTTGAACCCGTACCCGAACGCGCCGCCGCCCCCGAAGTTGGTCGCGAGCGCCGGGCGGTCCGTGGTCGGCACGTCGACCACGGTATCCGGGGTCTCGGTCAGGACAGGTGGACGCAGGTCGGTTACCGTGCCCCGATGCAGAGGCGGGCAGGCCGAGGCCGAACCATGTCGTGGCTCGCCTGGTGGTGCACCGTCGTCGTGCTGGCCACGGCGTGCAGTCGTGCCGACGAGATCGCCTCGGTCGATCTGGTCGTCGACGGCGTCGAGACGATCGTCGGTGCCGACGGGACCGTGACGCTGCTCGCGAACGCCCGCGGCGGCGACGGGGGTGTCGCATCGGTGTCGGTCGAGTGGGGAGACGGGTCGACCGACGCCCTCACCTCAGGGTTCCCCGGCGTGCGGCTCGACCACACCTACGCCGAAGCCGGCTCGTACGACGTGATCGTCGTCGCGACCGATGCCGGGGGCGCCACGGCCGTGGCGAGCGCATCGGTCGACACCGGCCCGCCGGCGACGGCGCAACCGCCGACGACGACCACGGCCACCACCGATGCGGCGACCACGACGACGGTGCCGCCGCCGACGACGGCGCCGACGACCACCGTGGCTCCCACCACCACCGCCGCCCCGACCACGACGGAGCCGCCACCGCCCACGGATCCGCCACCGCCTCCGACCGATCCGCCGACTACCACCACCACGACCACGCTGGCGCCCGAGCCCCAGGTGCGAGAGCTCGACGGGGTCACGGGCGGCGGAAGCGACGCCGGTGAGGGCTCGTCGATGCCGTTCCGCGTCGCCGTCGCGAGCTGGTGGTCGAGCGGCCGGGTGCATGCACGCGCCGCGGTCGGTGTCGGGGCGACGATGCAGACGCCGGTCGCGTCTGCCTTTGTCTACCGGGACTTCTCGGCGCTGCAGTCCGACGTGTTCTCCGGCGACGCGACCATCCGCTACACGGTCGACTACGACGGGCGGATGACGGTGCTCGCCTCCGCGAGCTCGTTCGGCTCGGTCGACATCGTGGTGTCGGTGTTCGAGCTGGCCGACGACGGGGTCACCCAGGGCGCGCGCATCGCGCAGGACGTCGTCCTCACCGAGGAGCTCGACTCGGAGATCATCCAGGCGGTCACGTCGCTCGAGTTCGAGGACAGCATCCAGCGCGCCATCGACGTGACGCTGGAGCCGGGCGCCGCCTACCGGGTCCGACTCGACCTGCGTTGCGAGGCCCGCGCGTTCTTCGCGCTCGGCGCCACCGAATGCACCTTCGGCTCGAACGACGCCGAGGACACCGGGCCGTTCGCCGGCATCCGCGACCTCTCGGTGACCTACCAGCCCTGACCGGGGCCCGCCGACCGGCAGACGTCCGCAAACGTCGACAGCGACGTCGTGTGGCCGGGTGCCGGTCCGGTCGTCCGACCCTTTACGGACCGTCGGGGGGTCGGTACTGTCCGGACATGGCCAACATCGTCAAAGCGGCGCTCCTCCAGACCGACTGGACCGGTGACAAGGAGTCGATGATCGACAAGCACGAGGAGGCCGCCCGCGACGCTGCCGCCCAGGGCGCGCAGGTGATGTGCTTCCAGGAGCTGTTCTACGGCCCGTACTTCTGCCAGGTGCAGGACGCCCAGTACTACGAGTACACCGAGGCGATCCCCGACGGCCCGACCACCCAGCGCTTCCGGTCGCTGGCCAAGGAGCTCGGGATGGTGATGGTGCTCCCGATGTACGAGGCCGTGCAGGCCGGGCTCTATTACAACACCGCTGCCGTGATCGACGCCGACGGCACGTACCTCGGCAAGTACCGCAAGCAGCACATCCCGCAGGTGAAGGGCTTCTGGGAGAAGTTCTACTTCCGCAACGGCACCGAGGGGTACCCGGTGTTCGACACCGCCGTCGGCAAGGTCGGCGTGTACATCTGCTACGACCGGCACTTCC
>CBFCWS010000340.1:0-3005 GCA_965601765.1 uncultured Ilumatobacter sp.
GGCCGAGCTGCGCCGATGGAGAAGTCGCGCCGGGTGTCTTCGCCCCGGGACCTACCGACCTCGATCGTGAGGTTGGGTCGGAAGCGGTCCATCCCGAACGGCTCGTCGGCTCGTTCGCTCGACCACCGCAGCGACGCGGGGTTGCGATCGAGCACGGCATCGAGTGACCTCCGCTCCCGGAGGGGCCGATCGGCACTGGAAGCGGTTCTCCCGACGCCTGCTCGATGTGTGGGAGGGCAGGGGACGTATGATTGCGACAACACGGGTCACGGCATCAGATGGCGGACGTGTGCGCGATCCGGCCGCGGATGCGCACCGATGGCTGGGCTGGTTCGCCCTGACGGCCATCATCGGGATGCACGCCGGCACGCTGTTCAAGCCGCTCGGCAACCTCGGCGAGACGCGCGTCGCCGACTGGATCGACCTGCTTACCCCGTTCGCAGTGGTCGGCACCGCAGCGCTGGTGATCAGCGCTCGCCCGAACCGGGTCGCATGGTGGACGTTCTTCGTCGGGGCGGTCGCCTTCACGCTCGGCCATGGCATGCACCTGTCCGCGAACTCGATCAGCAACGTCGCCGACGACCGGGTCGCCCGGGCCGACATCGTCAAGCTCTGGGACGAGGTGGCGAGCCACTACGTGTGGTACGCGGGGATGTACCTGATCATGGTGGCGATCGTCGTGGCGGTCCGTCAGATCACGATGCCGCTCTCCGTGTGGGATCGCGTCGTCGCCACCCTGTTCGCCATCACGTTGTTCGACACCTACATCGAGGGAGCGGTGCCGTGGATGGGGCTCTGCTTCCTCGCCTCCGGGTTGGTCGCTGCGTGGGTGTGGCGGCCCTCCACGGTGTCGAGGCTCGTGGGTTGGGTGGCGGTCGTGGGGTTGATCCTCATGCTCGCCTGGGGAGTCGGGTGGTACATCGCGGACGGCAAGGTGTTCCCCGAGTTCAGCGAGGTCGGCTGGATCTGACCGGACGTCTCGACTGCGGTCGGTGCCGCCGAGACGAATGCGTGAGCTCGTTGCGCACATCGCCGCAACGAGTTCACGCGTTCAGGTCGGGGTCACGTCGACGGGCTTCACGGCGCTGTCGCCCATCGTCGTGCAGAAGAACCGCCGGTTCGACAGCTCCGAGACAGCGGTCCACCGGGACGGACGACCACGCCGGGCCGGCTGGATCAGCGGTTGGGATCGCGACCGCTCCAGGCGACGAGACGGTCGATGGCGGGGGCGTCGTCGGGGACCGGGACGGCCTCGGCGAACGGGACCGCGACCTCGTCGAGGCCCATCGCGGCCGAGATCTCCGCGAACATCGCGCGTCGATTCTCGGCAGGGAGGATGTCTCGCGACGCGAGCGCCGTGTCGATGACGCTGTCGTCCCAGTCGGGCTGCTGACCGGTCGCCGTCGCGAGGTCCCACGTGTGAACGGTCAGTTCGGAGAGGTAGGACGCCAGGATCTCGGCGCCACTGCCCTGGATCCAGGGCAGTGCCATGGGTCGTGCGAGCGCGTCGTCATCGCGCCACGCCTCCGCAACTCGCCCGGCCGATGCCGTCCAGGCGTCGGACCAGCCGTCGTCGGCGACGGGGATCTCGATGACGGCGAAGGGGTCGTCGCCCCGTCCGAGCGCGGCGATGCGATCGAGCACGCCGACGAGGTGCCCGAGCATGGTGGCCACGTCCATCTCGGAGCAGGGCGTCGGGGCGGTGAGCTGGTCCGGTCGGACGCGAGCGATGACGGACCCACCCGTCGCGATCGCGCGCTCGAGGACGGGCCGAGGGTCGAGGTGGTCGGTGCTGGACTGGGTCGCTGAGGTCATGACGCCATCGTGACGGTCTCAACCGGTCATCTTCTGACCGGTTTGATGTGAGAACCTTGGTGTCGTGCGAGCCGACCGGCTGCTAGCCGTCCTCCTCCTGCTGCAACAGCGCGAGACGGTGACGGCGGCAGAGGTCGCCCGCGAGCTGGAGGTCTCCGAGCGCACCGCCCGCCGCGACCTCGACGCCCTGGCCGTGGCCGGGGTGCCCGTGTACTCGGTCCGGGGCCGAGGCGGTGGCTGGCGCCTCGTGGGCGGCGCCCGGACAGACCTGTCCGGGTTGACCGCCGGCGAGGCCCGCGCGCTGTTCCTCGTCGCCGGCCCGGGGGCGGCCACGACACCGGCCGCGAAGGCAGCGCTCCGCAAACTCGTCCGAGCGCTGCCTGAGCCCTTCCGGGTGCAGGCCGACGCCGCCGCGTCGTCGTTGCTCGTCGACCCGCAGCGATGGGGGTCGAGCCGGATCGAGCCCCGGCCACCCCGGTTCCTCGACGAGCTCCAGGACGCGGTGATCCGGGGCGTCCAGGTCCGGCTCGGCTACGTCGACCGCAAGGGCTCCGAGTCCGAGCGGAGGGTCCACCCGCTGGGAATCGTCGCCAAGGGTCCGACGTGGTATCTCGTCGCCGACACCGAGCTCGGGCGGCGGACCTTTCGGATCGACCGCGTCTCGTCGGTCGAGCCGACCGACGATGTCGTGCACCGACCCGTGGGGTTCGATCTCGCCGAGAGCTGGCGGGAGATCGCGGACGAGGTCGACCGTGCGCGGACGCCGCTCGAGGTCCAGGCGGTGTGCGCTCCCGATGGGATCGGCCTGCTCCGGATGACGCTCGGAGGTCGGCTGGAGGTGGGTGGCTCCACGACGGACGGCCGCATCGAGGTCGTCATCCGGGGACACGACGAGTACGCGCTCGCCGGCGAGCTCGCCGGGCTGGTCGAATGGCTCGACGTAAGCGGCCCGCCGGGCGTGAGGGACCACCTCGCCGCGATCGGCACCGCCCTGGTCGACCGGTACCGGTGACACTCTCGATGTGCCCGGTCGAGCCGCTCTCCGATGCGTCTCGCAGGGTCCGGTCGAGCACCAGGGTGCACCGCGTCAGGACCCGGGCCGACTCCGAATCCCGACGAACGTGAACCCTCGGGCCCGGTCCATCCGCCACGGACCCCCGGATCCCGCGATTCTGTGGCAGCGATCGCGA
>CBFCWS010000341.1:0-2931 GCA_965601765.1 uncultured Ilumatobacter sp.
CGATGAAGGCACCCTGCTGGCGCAGCATCCGGAAGATGGCGTCGTTGCCGGTCTTGAGGCCCATGATGACCTTGTCGAGCTTGCTCGCGAGATCCGGAGCATCGGCGTAGTCGACGGCGATGCGCACGGGCGCCTTGCCGGTGGCGCGATCGGGCCGCTTGTTGGGCGGGGTCGTCCCCGCGGCGGCGGCGTCGCGAACCTGCTCGACCTGGGCGAGCAGGTCGGCGTCGTCACGGCCACCGAGCACGAGGGCGCCGCGCAGGGGCGCCTTGGACGGATCCTCCGGGAAGCGGACCGAACCCGACGCCGGCGCCGACGCCGATGACGCGACCGGTGTCGCCGCTGCTGCAGCAGGGATCTCCGCGCCGGCGAGGACCGCCGGGCGCGGCTTGTGGCGACCGGGGACGTACTCCTCCATCACGACGTGGAAGTTCGTCCCGCCGAAGCCGAACGCGCTGACGCCACCGCGACGGATCCCCGACGGCGGCGGCGCCCACTCGCGCAGCTCGGTGTTGACGTAGAACGGCGACGTGTCCCAGTCGACGTTCGGGTTCGGGTCGCGGAAGTTGAGGCTCGGGGCGACGACCTTCTCGTGCAGGCTCCTCACCATCTTGAACATGCCGGCCGTGCCGGCCGCGGCCTTCAGGTGGCCGATGTTCGACTTGACCGACCCGAGCGCGATCGAACGCGCCGCGGCACCGGCGCCGCCGAACACCTCGGTGAGGCTCGCGAGCTCGACCGCATCGCCGACGCGTGTCGACGTGCCGTGTGCCTCGACGGACGACACGGTGGAGGGGTCCTCGCCCGCGATCTCCCAGGCGCGCTTGACCGCGAGCTGCTGGCCGACCGGATTGGGTGCGGTGATCCCCTTGCCCTTCCCGTCGCTCGAACCGGCGATCCCGAGGATCACCGCGTAGATCGTGTCGCCGTCGCGCTCGGCGTCCTCGAGGCGCTTGAGGACGAACAGCGACGCTCCCTCACCCATGACGAAGCCGTCGGCGCCGGCGTCGAACGGGCGGGTCCCCGTGGCCGAGAGCGCACCGATCTTGCAGAACTTCACGAAGGCGGCCACGCCCATGTTGTGGTCGATGCCGCCCGTGATCGCCGCGTCGAAGCGGTGGTCGACGAGCCCCTCCACCGCCGAGCTCATCGCGGCCAGGCCGCTCGCGCACGCGGCGTCGGTGGTGTAGTTGGGCCCGCGGAAGTTGAACAGGTTGGCGATGCGGCCAGCGATGACGTTCGCGAGCTCGCCGGGCATCGTGTCCTCGGTGATGTCGCTGTAGTGCGCGAGGAAGCGCGCCCGCGTCTCTTCGATGATGTGCTCGCGCTGGTCGGGGTCGAGGACCGCGAAGCTCGGCGACGCCGCGAGGTCCCGGAGCATCTCCGGGAGCTCGATCCGCATGTTCGACTCGTAGTGCTTCTCGCCACCGATCGCGTTGCCGATGATCACCGCGACGTTGTCGTTGTCGACGTTCCAGTCCGGCCATCCGGCCTCGACCAGCGCCGACCGTGCCGCGCTGATCCCCCACCGCTGCCCGTCGTCCATCTGGTCGGCCACCTTCGGCGGCACCGGCAGACGCCAGCTGATCGGATCCCACGGGTACTCCCGCACCCATCCCCCGATCTTCGAGTACGTCTTGTCCGGCACCGAGTGGTCGGCGTCGTAGTACAGGTTCGGGTCCCAGCGCTCCGGCGGGACGTCGGTGATCGAGTACGTGCCCGACTTCAGGTTGCTCCAGAAGGCCGCCGCGTCCGGCGCGCCGGGCTTGATGGCACCGAGACCGACGACGGCGATCGGTGAGGACGGGATGTCGGAGGTGGCAGTCATGGGGACGACTTCCTTGAGGTGGGACGAGCGGGCGGGGCGGGGTGGATCAGGCGCGGTCGTAGAGGACGTCGGCGATGTGATCCATGTCGGCGATCAGCCCGGCCTGGGCGGTCCGGATCGCGTCGTGCGGGATCGTCGCGAGCATCGGTCCGACGTCGGCGCTGTCGGCGGTGAGCGCGCCGGCGACCCAGCGGGCGCCCTCCTGGCCGACCTTCTGGGCGGCTTCGCGTGCGAAGATCCGGCTCATCACCGCGAGCGTCGGACCGTCGAATCGATCGGGGCTCTTCTCGTGGGCCTTGCCGTCCAGCGTGCGGGCAGCGCGGCGGGCGAGCACGTCGGCGCACTCCGCGTGGCAGATGAGGTCGCCGAGGCGGAACAGCACGTGCTGGTTGCGGGTCAGCCGTGCTGCGCGGCACGCTTCCATCACCGCGGCGAGCGCCTGCGACGCGAGCGCGGCGACGTCGGCGCCGACGGTGGGGAACCGCTGGTGCAGGCGCGCGAGGTCGGCGGCCCGGTCGCGGTAGTACGCACCGCTGGTCTTGAGGTGATGCTGCCAACGGTCGCGGGCGATCGTCATCTCCATGATCTCCGAGGTGCCCTCGTAGATGGTGGTGATGCGCACGTCGCGCTTGATCTTCTCGACGATGTACTCGCGCGTGTAGCCGTAGCCGCCGTGGGCCTGGATCGCGGCGTCGGCCGCTGCGTTCCCGGCTTCGGTCGCCATCAGCTTCGCGATCGCACCCTCGGTGTTCATCGCACCGTTCTCGCCGAGGCCGTTGTCGATCTTCTCGGCGGTGTCCTCGATGTAGCTGCGCGCCGCTTCGAGCCGAACGGCGTGCGGAACGATCAGCTTGTGGTTGAAGCCCTGCTTCTCGGCGAGCGGTGCTCCGCCCTGCTTTCGCTCCAGGGCGTAGGCGACCGCCCGGTCGAGAGCCTCCCAACCCCCGCCGAGGCCGTTGCAGAATAGAATCGGCCGCCCTTGCCCTACCGACTGGTAGGCGATTTCGGTGCCATCGAATGACACAAAGCGGCGTTCTTCGACCGGGGGTGGCATCATCGGGGAGGGGAAAGCCTATCAGCGAGGCGATTATCGCGCCCGCCTT
>CBFCWS010000342.1:0-2931 GCA_965601765.1 uncultured Ilumatobacter sp.
GACGGGGGCTGCTCGATCTCGACTACCTGCTCGTCCGGACGACGGCGGCGATCGACCGCGATCCCGAGCTCGCCGATCGGCTGCGGTGGCGCTTCCGGCACCTCCTCGTCGACGAGGCACAGGATCTCAACCCGCTCCAGCACCGGTTCGTCGACCAGCTCCGCGCGGGCCGTGACGACCTGTTCCTCGTCGGCGACCCGGCGCAGGCGATCTACGGGTTCACCGGCGCCGACCCGTCGCTGCTCGTCGACGTCGAGTCGCGCTTCCCGGGGGTCGAGGTCGTGCGCCTCACGACGAACCATCGCAGCACCCAGCAGATCGTCGACGCCGGCGTCCACGTGCTCGGTGACGACGCCACGGCGACGCGCTCGACGCGCGGCGACGGCGCGGCGGTCGACGTCGCGCGACACGACGACGAGGACGGTGAGGCGCGTGCGATCGCGGCGGCGATCGCGGTCGCCGACCCCGATCACGTCCGCCGCGGGACGATCGCCGTGCTCGCTCGAACCCACGCGACACTCGATCTGGTCGCCGACGCGCTCCGCAGCCGCGACATCCGCCTGCGTCGGGACGGCACACGGCGTCCGGGCGTCGTTCGCGACCTCGTCCGATCGGCGCAGCGATGCTCGACCGGCGACGAGCTCCGGTCGTGGATCAGCGACCTCGGGGAGGAGATCGACGAGCCCGACCTCGGCGCCGTGCCGGCCGACGGCGACTCGTACGTGCGCGTCTACGAGACGCTGCTCCGGTTCCTGCGCGAGTCACCGACGGGCGACGGTGCGGCGCTCCGGGCGTGGATCGACGACACCGACGCGTTCGGTGAGCAGATCGGTGGGGTCGAGCTCGCCACGTTCCACGCCGCCAAGGGGCGCGAGTGGCACACCGTGCACCTCGTCGGGTGCGAGAGCGGTCTCGTGCCGCACCGCAGCGCGACGACGACGGCCCGCCGCGACGAGGAGCGGCGACTGTTCTACGTGGCCCTCACCCGGGCCACCGACCGGGTCCACGTCCACGCCGCCGCCCGCCGAGGTGGCTACCGACGAACGCCGACCGCATTCCTCGACGGCTTCGACCCGTCCGTGCCGCCCGCCGTGCCGCCACCTGCCGAGCTCGTCGGAGCCCGGCCGCCCCGCGACGAGTTGCTCGACCGACTCCGCGAGTGGCGGCAGGGTCGGGCGGCCGTCGCCGGCGTCGTCCCCGAGGCGATCTGCAGCGACCGCGTGCTCGCGGTGATCGCCGACGAGCGCCCGACGACGGCGGAGGGCCTCGCCCTGGCGACCGGCATGGGGTCGATCACGGCGAGATCGTGGTTCCCCGCCGTCGACGAGGTGCTGCGGCCCACACGCTGATCGGCGCCGGAGAGCCGTCGCAGGTGCAGGGCCGTGCGCCGGTCGTCGGCCGTCTGAGCCGTCGGAGCGGCGAGCGGTCGTCAGTCGGTCAGGTCGACGATGACCGGGGCGTGGTCGCTCGGGCTCTTCCCCTTGCGGGCGTTGCGGTCGACGATCGCCCACTCGACCCGATCGGCGATCGACGACGACCCGAGGACCAGGTCGATGCGCATGCCCCGACCCTGGTGGAAGTCGCCGGCGCGGTAGTCCCACCACGAGTACACCGCGTCGGCCTCGGGGTGGCGGAGCCGGAACAGGTCGGCGAGCCCCCAGTCGAGGAGCGCCGACAGCCGTTCGCGCTCGGGTCGGCTCACGTGGGTGGCGCCCTCGAACCGTCCGATGTCGTGCACGTCGCGGTCGTCCGGTGCGATGTTGAAGTCGCCCGTGACCACGACGTCGGTGGTGGCGTCGGCGTCGGACCGGAGGTGCTCGGCGAGCCGGTCGAGCCAGCTCAGCTTGTAGCGGTAGTGGTCGTCGTCGAGGGAGCGCCCGTTGGGCACATAGCACGACGAGATGCGGACACCGCCACAGGTCGCGGTCACGATTCGGGCGTCGGGGTCGGGTTCGATCCCCTCGGCGAAGTTGCTCACGACATCGTCGAGGCCGACCCGTGACAGGATCGCGACGCCGTTCCACTGGCCCTGGCCGTAATGCGCGACCTCGTAGCCACGCGCGCCGAACGCCAGGGCCGGAAAGGCGTCATCGGCCAGCTTGGTCTCCTGCAGGCACACCACGTCGGGCTGCACCTCGTCGATCCACGCCTCGACGCGCTCGAGCCGTGCCCGGAGCGAGTTGACGTTCCAGGTGACGAGGCGCATCAGCCCCCGTCCCCGGCGGTCGCATCACCGGCGGCCTCGCTCGGCGCTGCCGCGGCGCGGCGCCTGGCAGGGGCCTTCTTCTTGGCCGGTGCCTTCTTCTTCGCTGCCGCCTTCTTCTTGGCCGGTGCCTTCTTCGGGGCTGCGGCCTTCTTCTTGGCGGGCGCCTTCTTCTTGGCGGGCGCCTTCTTCGGGGCAGCCTTCTTCTTGGCGGCGGGCGTCGGCCCCGATGCGGCGTCGGTGGCAGCGGCCTCCTGCGCCGGGACGTCCGCGGCGTGCGTGCGCCGCGATCGGCCGCGCCGCTTCGCCGGCGGCTTCGCGTCGGGTGGCGACTCCGGTGCGGCGGCCTCGCCGGCGGTGTCGCCCCCATCGGGCCCGGCCGCGTCGGTCGCCGGGGGGGCGGGCGCCTCCTTGCGCCGCGAGCGCCCACCCCGCCGCTTCGCCGGGCGCTCGGCCGCCGGTGCCGCCTCGGCGCCGGTCGCCGGTTGCCGGTCGTCCGTAGCGTCGTCGTCGTCGGCGCCGCCGGCGTCGTCGACGGTGTGGGCCATCGCCGGCAGCGCAGCGTCGATGCTGCGCCGATCGGGCACGAACCCGGCCACGATCACCTCGACCTCGTCGCCGACCGTGACCGCATCGCGGGCGCTGCGGGGAGCGGGATCGCCCATCAGCTTGAGCGGGAGGTACACGAGCACGTCGACGCGCACCGTCACATCGCGGTCCCGCATCTC
>CBFCWS010000343.1:0-2916 GCA_965601765.1 uncultured Ilumatobacter sp.
CCGGCGAGTTCGCAGATCGTTGGCGCGATGTCGACTGCCTCGACGACGTCGTCGATCACGAGCCCCTGCTCGACCGGTGCTCCGGAGACGAGGAGTGGTACACGAGTGATCGCGTCGTCGCCAGGGTCGCCCTTCGCATAGCGGAGGTGGTCGCCGAGCCACTCACCATGGTCGGAGGTGACGACCACGACGGTGTTGTCGAGCCGTCCCGTGTCGGTGAGGGCGTCGAGGATCCGGCCCACGTGGTGGTCGACCTCCGTGACGGCCCCGTAGTAGCCGTGCTTGACCAGGCGCAGATGCTCGTCGCTGAATCGCCCGGTCGGGTCGGCGGCTCGTTGACGTTCGATCTCAGGCGGGTACTTCGGCAACGGGAGATCGTCGCGGTCGTATTGGTCGAGGAAGCGCGCCGGCACGTGGAAGGGAGAATGCGGCGAGAAGAACCCGGCGACGCAGAACAACGGCTCGTTCGCGGGTCTCGCTCGAAGTACCTCGATCGTCCGTTCGGCGACGAACGCCGAGTGGGTGAGTCCGTCCCGGTGCGGCCAGGGGTCGCTCGTCGCGTAGTCGTCTCGGCCGAGTGCATCCGCTTTGACCGGGGAACCCTCCATCAGCGAGCGCCACACGGCGTTGGCCGGCGGTCGTCCGACGGGTAGCCGCTCGGCTACGCCCGGTGCGACAAGGTCGAGCCAGGCGGTGTATGCGTCCGGATAGACGCCCGGTTCGTCCGAGATCTCGACGTGATCGAATCCGTAGCTCGGGTGTGGGCGTCGGTGATCGCGGTTGGCGTGCGGGAGGAAGTGGAGTTTGCCGATGTTCGCGCAGTGGTAGCCGACCGAGGCGAGGACGTGGGGGAGCAGCGTCCAGTGCTCGGGGACCGGAACGCCCATCTGGGTGATCCCGAGGGTGCTCGGGTACTGCCCCGCCAGCATGCTGATCCGGCTCGGCATACAGAGTGGGTGCTGAACGAAATGATGTGAGAACCTGGTGCCGGAGGTTGCGATGCCGTCGAGAATGGGCGTCTGGATCGCCGGATTCCCGTCTGCTCCGAGCGCATCGCCGCGTTGCTGATCCGTGTAGATGACCAGGATGTTCGGTCGGGTGGTCACGATGAATCCTCCAGTCGGGCCGCGCCCAGCAGCGCACCACGGGCTCCGAGTTCCGCTGATGCCCAGGCGACTCGAAGTCGTCGAGTCATGGCGTCCGCGAAGTGGGCCGAGCGCGGGATCGCGCCACCCCCGATCACGATCTTCTGCGCGGAAAGCCGCTCGGCGTACGGGGCGAGGAACTGGGCCAGTGTCTCCCCGAAGTCGGTGATTGCCCGGGCGTGGGCGGACCGCCCCTCCTCGGCCGCGAGGCGGTCGGGCGTCGTGGCGAGTCTCCGCGCCAGACCGCCTGCACAGAACTCGTCGTCGACCGTTCGGTCTCCGTCCGGCGTCGAGATGGTGCCGGCGTACAGGTCGCCGATCACGACGCCATCAAGCTCCCGGATGGGCCGCCCGTCCACGACCAGTGCCGATCCGAACCCGGTTCCGAGCGTCACCATCATCACGCGCCCGACACCCCTGCCCGCTCCAGCACGCGCCTCGCCGACGGCGGCAGCCTCGGCGTCGTTGACGAATGCGACGGGGAGGCTCGGTTCGTTGAGACGGCTGCGGAGGAGCTTGGCAAGATCGACGCCGTGGAGTGACGCGAACTTGTGCCTGAGACACGGTCGGCCTCGTCGGTAGTCGAACGGCGCAGGGAACGCGATGTGCGCTCGGACGTCGCCGGGCGCACCCTCGATCAGTCGTATGAGGGGCTGCGCGAGGGCGTCGATCAACGCGTCGGAGTTCGCGCTGCTGTCGACCGCGCTGCGGTCGACACCGACAACACGATCATCGGGGAGCACGAGGCCTGACTTGATGGCCGTGCCGCCGACATCGAGTGCGGCGACACTCGTGTCGTCACGCATCTGCGATGCTCCGCACACTCTGTCGACGTCGAAGAGCTGGGTGCTGCATGACCGTGATGGGCGGATCGTTCGGGAACTCGAGCTGGTGGCGGACGAGACGGACCGCAAGCCGCCCCATCGCCGCCTTGTCGACCGCGATGGTGTCCAACCCGGGCGAGACGAGCGCTGCGGCATCGAGGTCGTCGTACCCGACGAGTGAAACGTCGTCGGGGACCCGGTAGCCCTGCTCCTGTAGCTGAGCGAGGCACGCGAGGGCGACCGTGTCGTTGGCGCAGACCGCTGCCGTGACCTCGAGGCCATCGCGCAGCGCGCCGACGAATCGAGACGCGCACTCGTTCGCGAGCTCGTAGTGGTGGTCGACGAAGATCGGCTCGAGATCGCGGTCTGCCATCGCGTCGACGTAGCCGCGGCGACGCTCCCGGATCGACGGGAACGCGTCGGTAGCGGTGCCGACGAGGGCGATTCGACGGTGCCCGCGCGCAAGCAGGTGTTCCGTCGCTTCCTTCGCTCCCGCGACGTTGTCGTTCACGATCGACACGTGGCGGTGGGGGTCTTCCGAGTAGCCGTCGACCAGCACGAGCGGTCGGTCGCCGAGGGTTGCACTCGCCGCAGTCGAGAGGTAAGCACCCAAGACGATGTACCCGCTCGCCTTGGAGTCGGTCACCAGCTTCGGCGTGTCGATCGGTCGGTAGTCGTCGTCGACCGGGAGCTCGTCGAGGAGTACGTCGATGCCGACGGTTCGGCATGCTTCGGTGATCCCGCTGATCACGGGCCCGTAGAACGCGTTGACGTTCGTCAGATCGCCGGGCCGTGACTTGAGCAGCAGCCCGACGGCGTGTCGATCGTCGGGAGCGGCGGGCGACTTGCCCCGACCGCGATACCCGAGCGCCGCGGCCTCCTCCATCACGCGCTTTCGAGTGGCGGCCCCGACCCCAGACTTCCCGCGCAGCGCCAAGGATGCCGCT
>CBFCWS010000344.1:0-2905 GCA_965601765.1 uncultured Ilumatobacter sp.
GATCAGCGACTGGTCGAGCCGGTCCCGCCGGCTGGGACCGATGGGCGCACCGTCGCGGAAGGCGCCGCCGCCGAGGGCAGCGTGGAACAGTTCGCGACGATGGACGTCGGCCACGGCGCCGGCGACGACCTCGCCGTCGACGGTCGCGGCGACGCTGATCGCGACGACCGGGAGGTCGTAGAGGAAGTTGATGGTGCCGTCGATCGGGTCGACGATCCACCCGACCCGGTTCGTGCCGTGCGAGTCGTCGTACTCCTCGCCGACGATCGTCGACCCCGGGCAGCGCTCCCGGAGCTCGCGGCGGATGAAGGTCTCGGACTGGAGGTCGGTTTCGGTCACGACGTCTGTCGGCGATGTCTTCGTTCTCGACGTCGCGGCCGATCCGACCGCGTCGGCGACGAGTCGCGCGGCCAGTGTCGTGACATCGGCGGCGACGAGCGCCAGGTGGTGGGCCGTCGTGTCCACGTCAGGCGAGGGCGACCGCGGTGCCCTGCGCCTCGATGGAGCGCACGACGTCCGGGTCGACTTCGTGGTTCGTGATCAGCATGTCGACGTCGGACCATCGGGCGAACCGGATGAACTCGTCACGGCCGACCTTGGAGTGGTCGACCATGGCGACGACTCGATTCGCCGCTCGGATCATGGTCGACTTCAGTGCTGCTTCCTCGGGATACGGCGTGGTCAGCCCGGTCTCGGGCGTGAATGCGTCACTGCTGATGAACAGCGTGTGGACGCGCATCCGTTCGACGGACGCGACCGCCTCGGCATCCACCATCGCGAGCGTGTTCTTGCGGACCTGACCGCCGATGACGACGACCTCACCGCTCCGGTGCTCGGCGAGCACCTGCGCGATCGCGATCGAGTTGGTCACGACTCTGAGCTCGCACGTGGCAGGGATCGCGGCAGCGAGGCGCAGCAGCGTGGACCCGGAGTCGATGATGATCGAACCGCCGACCGGGAGCTCTTCGAGGGCACGCTGTGCGAGCCGTCGCTTCTCGCTGTCGTGCAGGTCATTGCGGACCGACAACAGCGGCTCGAAACCGACCTCCTGCCAGGGTACCGCCCCGCCGTGTACGCGCCGGAGGATCTGTTGTGTCTGGAGATCGGAGAGATCGCGCCGGACGGTCTCGGTCGTGACGCCGAACCGATCGGCCAGGTCCGCGACTTCGACGCGCCCCTTCTCGAGGGTGATGGAGACGATCTCGCGTTGACGCTCCGACTGGAACAGCGGTGTTGCGGGGGGATCAGCGAGTCGGTCGGTCATGGCGAATTCGTCGACGGAGCGCGTCGGCGATCGCCGAGCGTACTCCCTCGGTCCTGATCGCCGAGAGGCCCCGTTCGAACGCAGTCGCGAATGTCCGGCCGCGTAGCTCGTCGTCGAAGACGAGGTCGAGGTCGAGGAACGTGCGTGGAGCATCCACCGACGCTCGCGCGAGCGCGACCGCTGCCTCGAGACCGGGGTCGGCCGACAACCTGATCGACGATGTCGGGTCGTCGCCGAGACGGAGGTACTCGCACCAACCGGCGAGCGCGAGCGCCGCCAGCTCGACGGGCCCGTCGGCGGCGACCTGCAGTGAGACCGTGGGTGTGAGGAACTTCGGGAACTTGGCTGTGCCGTCGAGGCACAGTCGGGCGATCTGATCGCCGATGTTGGGGTTCGAGAACCGTTCGATCAGCGACTCGACGTAGTGGTCGAGATCGACCCCGGCGACGTCCGGCACCACTGGGCGGGCCTCCTCGGTGAGGAACGCGGTCAGATACGCCCGGATCGACGCATCGGCCATCGCCTCGTCGACCGTCTCGATGTCGAGCAGCGCGGACAGATACGCGAGACACGAGTGGCCGGCGTTGAGCAGGCGGAGCTTCATGATCTCGTACGGTTCGACGTCGTCCGCGACGATCACGTCGATACGTTCGAGCGGCAGACGATCCCCGGCGAACCGGTCCTCCACGACCCACTGGCGGAATGGTTCGGTGACGACCGGCCATCCGTCGACGAGCCCGTGCTCGGCGGCCAACCACTCACGGTCGGCATCGGTGGTCGCCGGTGTGATGCGGTCGACCATGCTGTTCGGGAACGCGATGTGTTCGGAGACCCAGGTGGCGAGCTCGTCGCTGATCTGCTGCGCGGCGCCGACCGTCGAGGTGCGAGCGACGCTGCCGTTGCCGAGTACGTTGTCGCAGCTCAACACGGTGAGCGGATGGCCGCCGTGCGTCATCCGTCGTTCGAGGCCGGATGCGATCACGCCGAACGCCGATCCCGGTGCGGCGTTGGGGGAATCGGGCCGGAACTCGCCGCTCGATTCGTCCACGGGGTACCCGCCCTCGGTCACCGTGAGCGAGACGATCTGCGTCTCCGGGTCGGCGATCCGCTCGATGAGCGGTTCGGGGTCGTCGGCCGCATGGACGAAGTCGACGATGCTCCCGATCACGTCGAGCTGGGTGTCATCGCTGCCGCGCGTGATCAGGGTGTAGAGGTGGTCCTGCTCACCGAGCACTGCGGCGATGCGGGCATCGTCGGAGAGCACCCCGGCGCCGACGATCGCCCAGTCGGTCTCACCGAGCCGACACAGATCGTCGACGTACGCCGCGAAGTGGGCCCGGTGGAACCCTCCGACGCCGACGTGGACGATGCTCCGGCGCAGTTCGTCGCGTGCATACGCCGGCGCTCCGATCGAGGGGTCGAGCCACTCCACGGCGTCCTGATCCAGGTGTCGGGCGTTGGATTGCGTGGGCACACGGACACCATATACAACACAAAACAAGTTGTCTAGTGCCCGTTCCAGAGCCATACGCCGGAAAAAGTCGAAACAGACCCTTGCAATCCAACATAAAACCAACTACAACGGTGTGTGACGTTGGCCACAGGGGCCGCGCCGTACCGAGCTCTCAAGGGGAGACACAC
>CBFCWS010000345.1:0-2817 GCA_965601765.1 uncultured Ilumatobacter sp.
GCGAGCACGGAAGGCGCAGGCGATCCGGCTCGGCCGGTCGCCGGAGCCCGAACGACTAGCCCACCAGGTCGCCGAAGCTCAGCGAGCGCTCGGGGAGCGTGGTGATCTCGACCGTTGCGCCGCTGTACGGCGAGTGCACGTACAGCCCGGCACCGACGTACAGGCCGACGTGGCCGGGGTAGTGCACGAGCGCACCGGCGTGGAGCGCGTCGTCGGCGAGCCGTTCGGCGTCGCTGATCTGTCCCCCGCTGGTGCGCGGGATGTCGACGCCGGCCTCGGCGTAGGCCCAACTGGTCAGGCCCGAGCAGTCGAAGCCGGTCTCGGGCGAGCTCCCGAGGCTGCGGTACCTGGTACCGAGCTGCGTGATCGCCGAGAGCACGGCCTGCTGCTCCTCCAGGGACGCCTTCGACCAGTCACGGCGCAGCTCCTCGGGGCTCGCGCCGAGCTCGTCGGCGGTGGCGATCGCCGCCGCCTTGCGGTGGTCGGCGTAGTCCTGGAAGTCGGCGACGTCGTCGGTCAGCTCCCAGCGTTCGAAGGCGCGGACGGCGGCGTCGGCGGCGTCGGCGACGTGCGCGGCATCGCTGCTCGGCCTGGACGCGTCGGCGGCGTGTCCGCCGGCGAGCAGTGCGCCGGTCGTGATCGCGAGGCCGGTGATCGCGGCGGCGGTGCGGCGCAGCCCGGTGGCGGCGCGCGAGGAAGCGGGTGTGGTGTTCGTGGTCATGAGAAACTCCGTGAAGGCAGGCCCAACAGCTGCGACCGACCAAGTTATCGTAAAGATTCCGTAACACAACCGACCTTCTCGTCATCGTCCCGTCATCTCCCAGTCATCCTTCCGGCCTCGGCTCGTTGCAGACTGGGCGCGTGACCGACGTCGTGCTCGCCGTGCTGGCAGCCGGAGCCGGCCGCCGGTTCGCAGCGACCCACCACAAGCTCGATGCGCTCGTCGACGGACGATCCCTCGTCTGGCATGCGGTCAGCGCGGCGGTCGCCTCCGACGTCGGCCCGGTCGCGGTCGTCGTCGGCGCCCACCGGCCCGAGCTCCCCGACGGCGCGGTCGTCGTGGAGAACGAGCGATGGGAGGAGGGGCAGGCGACCTCGGTCCGCGCCGCCATCGACTGGGCCGACCGCCTCGGCGCCGACGCGGTCGTCGTCGGTCTCGGCGACCAGCCGTTCGTCCCGCCGGCCGCCTGGCGGCTCGTGGCGCGATCGACGTCACCGATCGCCGTGGCCACCTACGGCGGGCAGCGCCGGAACCCGGTCCGGCTGGCGCGCGAGGTCTGGCCACTCGTCCCGACCGAGGGTGACGAAGGCGCCCGATCCGTGCTCGGAGCGCATCTCGACCTGGTGGAAGAGGTAATCTGCCCCGGGTCGGGAGCCGACATCGACACCGTGGAGGACCTCGCGTCATGGCAGAACAGATCGTCAACGAATTCACCGTGAATCGACCGATCGGCGAAGCCTGGCCGATCGTCTGCGATCTCGAACGGATCGCCCCCTGCCTGCCCGGTGCGCAGCTCGAGGAGATCGAAGGCGACATCCACCGTGGGAAGGTCAAGGTCAAGCTCGGTGCCGTCGCCACCGAGTTCAAGGGCGAGGCCCACTTCACCGAACGCGACGACGAGGCCCACCATGCCAAGATCCACGCGACGGGGCGCGACACCAAGGGTCGCGGCAACGCGTCGGCCGACATCAGCGCCGACGCCGAAGCACTCTCCCCGACGGCCACCAAGGTCGTCGTCGTCGCCGACGTCCACATCACCGGCAAGGTCGCGCAGTTCGGGCGGGGCATCATGCAGGACGTCTCCAAGAAGCTCATCGACCAGTTCGCCACCAACCTCGACGAGATGATCGACGCCGACGGCGTCGCCCCCGACCAGCCGGTCGACACCGCTGGCGGGAGCGCCGGCGAGGCCGCCGACCAGACCGGTGAGGACGGCGCCGAGCAGACCGGTGCCACCTCCGGCGACGAGGTCCGCGACGCCACCGACCCTCGGCCGGCCGACGAACCGACCATCCGCCGCATCGACGGCCCGGCCGCCGAGCCGGTCGATCTGACCGACATGGCCGGACCGGCCCTCCTCAAGCGCATCGGCCCAGCGGTGGTGGCACTGCTGATCCTGCTGCTGGTGCTCCGACGCCGGAAGTGACCGACCGCGCCCGCGTCAGCGAACTGCTCGGCCGCCCGCCGCGCGGTGACTTCGACGTCGTCGTGCACGGATCGAACGGCGACCCGGTCGTGATCCGCAACGCGCCGCTCCTCGACGACGGCACGCCGATGCCGACGCGCTTCTGGCTCGTCGACCCCGACGAGATCCGTCGCATCGGCCGGCTCGAGTCGGCCGGCGGTGTCGACCGCGCCGAAGCCGCCGTCGACCCGGACGCGCTCGCCGCCGCACACACGCGCTACGCAGCCGAGCGGGACGCCGCCGTCCCCCCCGGTCACGTCGGACATCGACCCTCGGGCGGGGTCGGGGGCACCCGCGTCGGGGTGAAGTGCCTGCACGCCCACTGGGCGTGGCACCTCGCGGGCGGCGACGACCCGGTGGGTCGATGGATCGAGCGCGAGCTCGCCGGCCCCCGCCGCGACAGGTCGCACTTCGAGATCGGGGCCGAGCGGACCGAGCTCACGGTCGTCGACGGGCAGTCGATGACGCTCCCGTGGGGCCACGTCAACCTGGCGCGCCGCTGGCTCACCGAACGCGATCCGCCGCCGCCCGAGAACCTCACCAACGCGCTCGGCACGATCGACGACGAGATGGACGACGTGCTCAGGGAGCACCCCGCGGTCGCGACCGCCCCGATCTCGTTCGGCGGGTC
>CBFCWS010000346.1:0-2811 GCA_965601765.1 uncultured Ilumatobacter sp.
GCATCGATACGAAGCGCGAGACGAAGTCGACGAAGAGCAAGCGTGGCGCCGCCGCCAAGAAGGCCAAGGCCCGCGGCCTCGGCATTGCCCGCTACTTCACCCGGCCGGGCGAGGATCCCTACGACAGCGTCGATTGGACCCTGCGCAGCGCGGTCATCACCAACGAGAAGGGCGAGACGGTCTTCGAACAGACCGACGTCGAGATCCCCGCGTCGTGGTCGCAGCTCGCGACCAACGTCGTCGTGTCGAAGTACTTTCGCGGTCACGTCGGCACGCCCGAGCGCGAGCGCAGCGTCAAGCAGCTGATCGGGCGCGTCGTGGGCCGCATGCGCGAGTGGGGCGAAGAGGGCGGTTACTTCAAGACCCCCGAAGACGCCCAGACCTTCGCCGACGAGCTGACCTATCTGCTCGTGAACCAGAAGGTCGCGTTCAACAGCCCCGTCTGGTTCAACCTCGGCGTCGAGAACACGCCACAGCAGGCGAGCGCGTGCTTCATCAACTCCGTGGACGACACCATGGAGTCGATCATGGAGCTGGCCAAGACCGAGGCGCTGCTCTTCAAGGGGGGGTCGGGCGCGGGCAGCAACCTGTCGGCGATCCGCTCCTCGAAGGAGCAGCTCGCGGGCGGCGGCGTCGCATCGGGGCCGGTGTCGTTCATGAAGGGCTTCGACGCCTTCGCCGGGGTGATCAAGAGCGGTGGCAAGACCCGCCGCGCCGCGAAGATGGTGATCCTCGACGTCGACCACCCCGACATCATGGACTTCGTCGACTGCAAGGCGGCCGAGGAGCGCAAGGCCTGGTCGCTGATCGACGCCGGCTACGACGGCGGCTTCAACGTCCCCGGCGGCGCCTATGACTCGATCTTCTTCCAGAACGCCAACCACTCGGTGCGCGTGACCGACGCGTTCATGCACTCGGCCGAGGCGGGTGGCTCGTGGGACCTGAAGGCGGTCAGGAACGGCGAGGTGGTCGAGACGCTGAAGGCCCGCGAAGTCATGGAGACCATGGCCGAGGCCGCGCACGTGTGCGGCGACCCGGGCATCCAGTACGACACGACGATCAACAAGTGGAACCCGGTGAAGGCCTCGGGACGCATCAACTCGAGCAATCCGTGCTCCGAGTACATGTTCCTCGACGACACGGCGTGCAACCTCGCCAGCCTGAACCTGATGACGTTCGTCGACGCCGAGGGCGAGTTCCAGGTCGACGACTTCAAGAAGGCGGTCGAGATCACGATCCTCGCCCAGGAGATCGTGGTCGATCCGGCCGACTATCCGACGCCGGCGATCACGCGCAACAGCCACCTGTACCGCCCGCTCGGTCTCGGTTATGCCAACCTCGGTGCGCTGCTCATGGCCGAGGGCAAGCCCTACGACAGCGACGAGGGCCGCAACCTCTCGGCTGCGATCACGTCGCTGATGTGCGGCCAGGCGTACCGGATGAGCGCCGAGATCGCCGAGGCCATGGGGCCGTTCACGCGCTACCGCATGAACCGCAAGCCCTTCCTCGAGGTGATCGGCATGCACCGCGACGCGGCCTATGCCGTGCCGGCTTCCGGTGTGCAGAGCGATCTGCTCGAAGCGTCGCGCGTTGCGTGGGACGAGGCGCTCGAGAAGGGCCAGGCGCATGGCTACAAGAACGGCCAGGTCACGGTGCTCGCGCCGACGGGCACGATCGCGTTCATGATGGACTGCGACACCACCGGCGTCGAGCCGGACATCGCGTTGGTCAAGTACAAGAAGCTCGTCGGCGGTGGCTTCCTCAAGATCGTGAACAACACGGTACCGATGGCGCTGCGCCGCCTCGGCTACGGCGAGGCCGACATCGAGGCGATCGTCGCGTACATCGACGAGAAGGAGACCATCGAAGGCGCGCCGGGCCTGAAGGACGAGCACCTCGCCGTCTTCGACTGCGCCTTCCGCCCCCACAACGGCCAGCGCTCGATCCACTGGATGGGCCACGTCCGCATGATGGGCGCGGTGCAGCCCTTCCTCTCGGGTGCCATCAGCAAGACCGTGAACCTCCCCGAGGACGCCACGGTCGACGACGTGATGGAGGCCTACACCGAGGGCTGGCGGCTCGGTCTCAAGGCGCTCGCCATCTACCGCGACGGCAGCAAGCGCACGCAGCCGCTGAACGCCGGCAAGGACGAGGCCAGCGGCGAGGTCGTGAAGCTCGACGACGTGCGGCCGTACCGCCGCAAGCTCCCCGACGAGCGGCAGGCGCTGACCCACAAGTTCTCCATTGCGGGTCACGAGGGCTATCTCACGGTCGGCCTCTACGAAGACGGTCAGCCGGGCGAGATCTTCCTCAAGATGGCCAAGGAGGGCAGCACGATCTCGGGCCTCATGGACACCATCGCCACGATGACGTCCATGTCGCTGCAGTACGGCGTGCCGCTCAAGGCGCTGGTCGACAAGTTCAGCCACTCGCGCTTCGAGCCGTCGGGCTTCACGAACAACCGCGAGATCCCGATCGCGAAGTCGATCACCGACTACGTGTTCCGGTACCTCGGCGGCCGCTTCATGGAGGTCGAGGGCGAGGTCGACGAGACCGAGACCTCGTCTTCGAGTGACGAGACGGCGGCACCCGCGCCGGTGCGCGTCGCGCCGGTGGCTTCGGCAGGCGCCGTGGCCGGGGGCTCGGGCAAGACCGAGTCGGCTTCTCGGCCTGCGTCGAGCTTCGTCAATCAGGCCGATGCACCGTCGTGCATGGATTGCGGCTCGATCATGATCCGCAACGGAGCCTGCTACAAGTGCCCGAACTGCGGCAGCACGAGCGGCTGCAGCTGAGCCTCTGCGCCCGGGCGGC
>CBFCWS010000347.1:0-2782 GCA_965601765.1 uncultured Ilumatobacter sp.
ACAGCTCCATCAGGCGCGGGATGTCCCGACGGATGTTGGCCGAACCGAACAGCGAGCCGATGATCTGCTTCTCGAACAGGGTGAGCTGCGCACCGGGGATCGCCATGCTGGCCTCGGTCGTCGGGTGGATGTTGGTGACGACGATCTTCGCCCGCTTCGAGCCGAGCTGGAACGCCTCGCCGAGCGCATCGCCGTCGCCGACGCCCATCGTCATGATCACCTTGTCGAACTTGCGTCCCCACGTCGACTCGTCGATCTTCTCCATCGCCTCGGCGATCGACGAGTACGTGTGGGTCGCCCCGAACTCCATCGCCTTCTCGCGCTTGAACTCCACCGGGTCGATCGCCGCGACCACGCGCGCACCGGCCATCTTCGCGCCCTGCACGGCGTTGGCCCCGATGCCGCCGACCCCGACGACGGCGACGTAGTCGCCGGGGGTGACGTCGGCAGCGTTCACCGCCGAACCCCAGCCCGTGACGACGCCGCACCCCATCAGGCACGCCTTGTCCATCGGCCAGTCCTTGTCGATCTTGACGCAGCTCGCCTCGTTGACGACCGTGTACTCGGCGAAGGTCCCGAGCATGCACATCAGCCCGAGGTCGAGGCCGTCGAGGGTGTGGTGACGGTAGGTCCCGTCGCTGATCTGGTCACCGACCGGGAAGTGCGAGCTCTCGTCGCACAGGTTCGACCGGCCGGCGATGCAGGAGTCGCAGCGGCCGCAGGCCGGCACGAAGCCGAACACGACGTGGTCGCCCTCCTCGACCATCGTCACGCCCTCGCCGACCTCGATGACGACACCGGCTCCCTCGTGCCCGCCGATCATCGGTGGCGGAGCCGTCACGCCGGCGAGGTCGCCGGTGACGACGTGCTCGTCGGAGTGACACATCCCCGACGCCGCCATCTTGACCAGGACCTCACCCGCCTTCGGCGGATCGAGCTCGATCTCCTCGACGCTCCACGGTTGGTGCAGGCCCCGCAGGACTGCGGCACGAGTTCGCATTGTTCAGACCCCCAAGTCTCTGATCTCCGGCAACGAAGGTTGCGAATGGGAATGTAGCGAGCATGCTGAGCGGATGTCGGATCCAACCGAATTGATCGCCTCGCTCCGGGCGATGAGCGCCGACGACCTGCACCACGTCGCCGAATCGGTTCGCCAGGTGCAGATCGAGCGGGCGATCGCGACCGGCGACCACGAAGCGATCATCGCCCGCGCGTTCGAGACCGGGTTCGGACGCGACGGTCTCGGGGTGTTGCCGTGGATCGAGGGCGCCGTCGTCGTGTGCCCCGGCGGCCTCGTGTCGAAGTCGAGGACCAGCCATCGCTGTCGGTTCGTGAGCGTCGACGACGTCTGGGTGTGGGACTCCGGTCTGCTGCTGCGGGAGGACAAGCGGTCGTCGCCCGGGGTCGAGGACGGGTTCCGCGCGATCGCGCTCCTCCCCCTCGTCGACGGCACCGAGCTCGACGTCGTGTCGGGCCGAGCCCGTTCGAGCGGGCATGCCGTCGAGCACGTCGTCTCGTACGAGGTGCGCGCCGGTGAGCTCGTCGAGGTCAGCCAGCGCGACGTGTCGGCGCGGTCGATGCGCTGAGGACCCCCGGGCGCGACAGCGCCCCGGACCTCCGCGATGGAGGCCCGGGGCGCCACGCGGTTCACGCCACGATCAGGCCCGCCCCGGCTCAGGAGCCGACGATGCCGCCGTCCTTGCGGGTCAGCACGAAGGTGCAGTCGCGCGGGATCGGGCCGTCCGGTTGCGCCGGATCGTTCGGGACCGGGAAGTTGGTGGCTCCCGGATCGCCGTTGCCGGGGTGCTGGGTGTTGCAGAACAACGTCCTCCGGTCGGGCGTGACCGTGAGACCCGTGATCTCGTCGCCGGCGACGCCCGCGAACAGCCGCCGGACCTGGGCCGTCTCCGAATCCGCGACGAGCATCTGGTTGTTACCGCGCGGCTGGCCGCCGTCGGTCTCGATGAAGATCCGGCCGTCGGGGTCGGCCCACAGGCCGTCCGGGTCGGTGAAGTCGTTGTCGGTGCCGCGCGTGTCCTTGGCGAACAGGAAGATGTCCCACTCGAACGTCGTGCCGACGTGCCGGTCGGCATCGCGCCACCGGATGATGTGGCCGTCGGGATTCGGGGCGAGCGGGTTCGCAGCGTTCGGCTCGGTCCGGCGCGTGTTGTTGGTCAGCGTGCAGTACACCGTCCCGTCCGGAGCGACCGACGTCCACTCCGGACGATCCATGGGGGTCGCACCGAGGGCGTCGGCCGCGAGCCGGGTGTAGACGAGGATCTCGTCCGTCGACCACCCGGCGAGCGCCGGGTTGCGCTCGCTCAGCTCGAGCCACTCGCCGGTGCCGTCGTCGTCGAACCGCGCCACGTAGAGGGTGCCCTCCGACAGCGGGCTGATGCCGCGAGCCCGCATCGAGCGCCAGTTCTTCGCGGAGACGAACTTGTAGATGTAGTCGAACCGCTCGTCGTCGCCCATGTAACCGACCGCGCGTCCACCACGTCCGACCGTCATGGCGATGCCCTCGTGCTTGAACCGGCCGAGCGCGGTGTGCTTGACCGGTACCGCCGAGGCGTCCATCGGGTCGATCTCGACGATCCACCCGAACCGGTTCTCCTCCATGGGAGCGGCGCCGCTCGACAGGTCGAAGCGCGGGTCGTGGAGCCGCCAGCCGTAGTCGAACCCGGCGCCACTGAACCCGTACCGGTCCTGCTGAGCCGTCGGCACGTAGTTGGGATCGGTCCAGCCGAAGTACCCGTTGAAGTTCTCCTCGCACGTCAGGTAG
>CBFCWS010000348.1:0-2713 GCA_965601765.1 uncultured Ilumatobacter sp.
CCCCCACGGCTCGCGGGTCAGGTGGGTTCGATGCGGGCGAACTCGGTGCGGAGGCGGTCGAGTGAGGCTTGGGCGACCTGGTAGGCGTCGGGCCACGCGGTCGGCTCGTCGACGCCCGGGATCCAGTACTTGCGGCGGCTCAGGCGCAGGCCGGCGGCGAAGTCGGGGAGGGCGTTGAAGATCTCGATCGCCACCGGTCCGTCGTAGTCGGCGAGGATGGGCGGGAACAGGGTCTGCCACGGGATCCAGCTGTCGGCGAGGTTGCCGCGGTCGGGTGGGTAGGCCTGGGCGTAGTGCAGGCGCCCGGCCTCGGCCAGGGCTCGCACCTGGTCGGCGAACACGTCGGGTCCGGCGCCGTCGAGCGTCTCGTGAGCGCTGTCGATCACCACGCCGACCTGGGTGCTTCGGACCAGATCGAGGAACCGCAGGGTCTGCGCCAGCGTGTTGGGCCCCGGGGTCTCCCAGTGGGTGATCGGCTCGATCGCGATCTTGACGCCCTTGGAGGACGCGTAGCCGCCGAGCTCGTCGAGCACCGGCGCGGCGGTCTCGTACCGCTGCGTCAACTCGTCCTGGAGCGCGTCGCTCCACACGCCGTCGCCGTCGGCGGACCGGACCCACGCGCCGTAGGGGTAGACGACCGGGCCCATCATGATCTCGCCGCGGAGCGCATGGGTGATGTCGATCCGCGACCTGATGAACTCGGCGCCCGCCTCGCGCACCGCCGGGTCGGGTGAGCTCACGTCCTGTTCCCCCGAGGTGCCGACGTTGGTCGCGAGCGCGACGTGACCCAGGCCGGCGTCGTCGACCTCGGACCGCAGCGCCTCGTAGCCGGCGACCTCGTCCGCGTAGGTGGGGAAGGCCTCGTCGAACCCCGGCGATCTGAGGCAGTGGAGCTCGAAGCCGTCGTACCCCATCGCTGCCAGCGTCCTCATGTGCTCGAGGTAGGTGGTCCTCGCGGACGCGTCGTACAGACGCGTGTTCGTGTCGAACATGAAGAAGCTGAAGTAGACGGGCCGCGAGCCCGACGCGGTCATCGCACGCTGACCGGTGTCGACGCGTCGTCGACCGGCGGGATCCGGGGCGGTCCGGCCCAGGAGCCGTAGCCGGGCGCCTTGGCCCCGGCGGGGTTGGCGCCGGCCGCCGGCCACAGGAGTCCCTCGGTGTAGGCGTTCGGCGAGACGGTGAAGGTGACGTCGCCCGTCCGGGCGCCCCACCGTTCACGCCACGACGTCGGCAACTGGTACCAGATGCCGACGTACCACATCTTGATGATGTTGCGGGCGATCGGACCGAGCTGCTCGTCGCCGAACACCGCCTGGCGCAGTCGGTGCTCTCGCTCGGCGCCCTCGAGGTCGCCGACGCCGTCGTAGGTGAACAGGAGGGTGTCGACGACGTCGTGGCCGACGATCCGGTCGGCGGTGGCGAGGAAGTCGGCGGCGTTCCCGGTGCCCACCAGCTCGACCACCCGGAACGCGGTGACCTCGGCCGAGAACCGCAGGAAGGCGTCCAGGCGCGGATCGCTCACGACCCCAGCCCCTTCAGCTCGAAGGTCGGGGCCGCGTGGGCGGGGACGTCGCCGGGGTCGGGCTTGGTCGAGTCGCGCCGGGCGTCGGAGCCGGGCACGGGGTTCCGGATCAGCTGGTTGACCCCGTTGCGCAGTCGGAACATGTAGGGCACCGCGTCGAGCAGCAGCTCCGGCCGGCCCCCGAACGCGTCGGTCAGCAATCGGAGGAAGTCGGCATACGCCTGGTTGAAGCCGATCGCCGCCTCGCGGAGCTCGTCGTCGGGGCCCAGCTTGTCGATGGTCGGGTTGGTCATCGTGGGGTAGACGGCCGACCAGTCGACCGTGCAAGGTGGGCCCTTGGGATCGTGGCGATCGTTGCCCGGCATGTAGTACTGGCCGAGCTTGAGCTGTTCGAAGCGGTAGAAGTGGGCCAGCTCGCCCTGGGTGTCGTAGGGATCTTCCAGCTCGCCCTCGCCCTGGCCCTTGATGAGATCGAGCTGTCTCAGCGCCGACGGGAGGTCGATCACCGGCTCGAGCTTGCCGCCACCCGAGTAGTAGTAATCCGACGTGACCTGCGCTGCGCGATCGCCGCAGAACAGCGCGTCGTCCATCTCCTCGTGCAGGTCGCGGAGACCGTCCTCGATCTCCTCGTAGAAGTCCCCGATGCTGTAGAACTTCAAGGTCTGGTCGACCGGGCACGTCAGGAGCGCGCTCTTCGGATCACCGTCGTGCGGCGTGCGGCGGAGGTGGTGTTCGGGGGCGAGGCCGGGTCGTTCGATCTGGAGGAACGTGTCGAGCGCGGTCGGTGAGAAGCAGGTCAGGCTGACCTCGAAGTCGTCCTCGCCGTCCGGCAGATAGGTCGGGAACGGCGGGACGAAGTCGTCGCCGGTGAGATCGACCTCGCCCCCGATCGCGTTCATCACGTTGGCCGCGATCGTGAGGTGCAACATCTCCTCGACCGCGACCACCCGCAGCACGTGGGACGCGTCGGCGTTGGTCTGCGGGTGCAGCGAGTACAACGCCGACAGATAGGCGGGGATCGTCGCGTGCTCGAGTTGCAGCGCGCGGTAGAGGTAGGACTTGAGGTCGTCGGTCGTCTTGATGGAGCTCATCTCTTCCTCGATGGGTCGACGGGTTCGGTCACGACAGGGCGGCGATCATCGCGCGCGAGGACTTGAAGCACATGGCCGCGAGGGTGAGGGTCACGTT
>CBFCWS010000349.1:0-2686 GCA_965601765.1 uncultured Ilumatobacter sp.
CGAGACGGTCGGGGACGGTCCGGTCGTCGTGCTCGTGCACGGCATCACCGAGCGCCGCGCCGCGTGGGGCCAACTGGCCGATCGGTTCGCCGACAGCGGGCGGCGGGTCCTGGCCGTCGACCTGCGGGGTCACGGCGACTCGTCGCGCACGCCGCCCTACGACCTCGCGACGATGGCCGCCGACGTCGGCGCCGTCCTCGCCGCCGAGGAAGCCGCCGACCCGCTGATGGTCGGGCATTCGCTCGGCGGCGCGGTGGTGTCGGCGTACGCGTCCGGTGGTCCGTGCCGGGGCGTGGTCAACGTCGACCAACCGCTCGCGCTCGGCGACTTCCAGGGCGCGCTGCGAGAGCTCGAGCCGTTGCTGCGCGGCACGCCGGAGGAGTGCGGGGCGGCGGTCTCGACGATCTTCGAGCACATGGCCGGGCCGTTGGCCGGGGCCGAACGGGCGCGAATCGACGCCCTCCGGGACGCCGAACAGGACGTGGTGCTCGGCATCTGGGATCTCGTGCTCACGAGCGAGGTCACCGACCTCGACGCGGTCGTCGATGCGGTCGCCGCCGGGATCTCGGCGCCGTACCTCTCGCTGCACGGCATCGATCCGGGGCCCGGCTACGCCGGTTGGCTCGCCGCGCGGATCGCCGGTGCCACCGTCGAGACCTGGCCGGAGCACGGTCACTACCCACATCTCGTCGACCCCGACCGCTTCGTCGAGCGGGTGCTCGCCTTCGACCGTTCGCTCACGCTCGGGTAGCACCCGGCGGAGCTCGGCGGACAGCTACGAGTGGGGGCGGTCCCGCCACCAGTCGGGGCCCTCGGGATCGGCGCACTCCAGCCGGTCGCGGTCCCACTCGGCGAGGTCGGCGGCCGCGGCGTGGGTCGACTCGAAGAACGACAGCAGGGTCGCATCGGGGTCGTCGGCGGCGGCGACGGCGGTGTACGGCAGCGCGAACTCGCCGAGGTCGGCGAGCCAGCGCGCCTCGGGGGGTGACACGGCGGCCTCCGGGAACCCGTCGGGCGAGGGGTACGCGTACGCGTAGAAGATCGGGTCGGGTGCCTCGGCGTTGCCGGGCCAGAACCCGACGCTCGTCACCTCGTGGGAGTAGGCCTCCCGCGCCACGTCGTCGGCGAAGTTGGGGATGCCGCCCGGGTGGGGAGGGGCCGTCCGCCCCGAGAAGCGTGTCGTCGCGAGGTCGAAGCTCCCCCAGAAGAAGTGCACCGGGCTCGCCTTGCCCTTGAACTGCGCCCGGAACCTAGTCATCACCCGCTCGCAGTCGAGGAGCGCCCGCCAGAGCGCTCGCGCCTGCTCCGGATCGTACTCACGGCGCTCGCGGTCGTCGTCGAAGGGGATCGCGTCCGGGAGCTCGCTCGGCATCCGGCTGATGCGCACGGGCATCCCGAGATCCGCCATCGCGTCGAGCACGGCGGCGTGGAACCCGGCCACCGACTGCGGCTGCAGCGGAATGCTGCGCTGCTCGCCGCCGCTCGTGTGGATGTCGAGCGCGTCGGCGCCGAAGTCGAACCCGATCTCGAAGGCGTCGGTCCCGTACGGGATCAACGAGGTCCGCAACCCCCTGGTCGAGACGTACAGCGGGACGCTCCAGGAGTGGTTGAGCCACGGCGCGTTGACGAGGCGGATCTTGCCGACGACCTGGGTCCACAGGTGGAGTGCGGCGATCGTCTCGCCCCACGCGTCGGTCGGCAGCGGCGACCAGGGACCGGCCGCACGGGTCGCAGTGTTGGTCATGGGTCCTCCCGGGTTCGTGTGCGATCGATCTCGTAGGTCAGCGCAGCGGGCCCGTGATCCAGATCAGGACTTCCGCACCCTCGGGCCCGCCGGTCAGCGGCATGCCGCCACCGCCGTGGAGACGGACGGCGTCGCCGGCCGCGAGCGAACCGACGGCGCCCATCGTGGCGGCGCCGCGGGCGATGAAGACGTGCCCGAGGGCGCCGTCGGGGACCTCGACCGTCTCACCGGCGTCGAGTCGGGCGCCCCACAGGACGGCGTCGCGCTGGCGGATCGAGATGGCGGCGTCGTGACCCTGGCCGGAGGCGATCGGCACGAGCCCGCCGCCCGCCAGCTGGTCGTTGATGTCGAGCTGCTGGTAGCCGGGGTCGATCGCCTCGGTGTCGGGGACGACCCACATCTGGATGAAGTGGACCTCGTCGGTCGCGCTCCAGTTCTTCTCGGAGTGCCAGATACCGCGGCCGGCGCTCATACGCTGGGCGAGGCCGGGGTAGATCAGGCCGCGGTTGCCTTCGGAGTCCTTGTGCTCGAGCTCGCCGTCGAGCACCCAGGTGACGATCTCCATGTCGCGGTGCGGATGCGTCTCGAAACCGGTGCCGCCGGCGACCCGGTCGTCGTTGAGCACCAGGAGCTGGCCGTGGTTCGTGTTGTCGGGGGAGTAGTGCCTGCCGAAGCTGAACGAGTGCTTGGAGTCGAGCCAACCCGCACGGGTGTGGAATCGCTCGCCTGCCCGGCGGAGGTCGATGGAGGGTGTCGCCATGACGGATACAACACCATGGATCGCACAGATATTTCCGACCGGAAATAAAGTACGATCGGCCGGGTGGAGCAGCCGAACGCCCCCGTCGACCCCGCCCGCGTCGACCCCGACGGCGGGCTCGACGTGATGGCGAGCTGGTCGTCGCTCGTCTCCATGGTAATCGCGACGACGGCGCGCGCGCG
>CBFCWS010000350.1:0-2638 GCA_965601765.1 uncultured Ilumatobacter sp.
CGACAAGACCTGGCAACTCCCCCTCGTCCAACCGACCGACTTCGCGACGCTGTGACCCATCCGGCCGACCGCCCAGCGGGTCGATCCCGCGAATCCGTGCCAGGATCAGGCTCGCGACCCCAACCGACGACCGAGAGGAACGACCACATGAGAGCTACACACGCAAGGTTGCTGCGATGAACCGGAGCGCCTTCGGCCAACTGGTCGTGTTCGTCCTGGTGCTGATCGTCATCAACGTCGTGGCGCAACTGCTCGGGTTGCAGTTGCGCATCTCGATCATCGGGAGCATCGTCCTCACGGTGGTCGTGGGCGGGATCATGGCGCTGACCCGGCGTCGCTGACCCCTGCGCCGCCCGTCGTCCGCGGGCCGGCGGACGACGGGCGGTCGTGTCAGACGACGACGGTCCGGTCGGCGTCGCTCGTCCACTCGAACTCGACGAGCGTGCCGGCACTCGGTGCGTCACCGATCCGGATCGACGCCCCGATGGCATCGGCGCGCTCGCGCATCACGTCGAGACCCATCGATCCCCGTGTGACCGCCGCCGGGTCGAACCCGCACCCGTCATCGGTGACGCGAAGCGCAGCTCGCTGTTCGTCGGCATCGACGTCGACCGACAGGTGTGTCGCGCCGGCGTGCTTGGCGACGTTGTTGATGGCCTCCTGGGTGATGCGATACAGCGACAGGTGGACGTCGGGGTCGAGCTCACCGACTACGTCGATCGACACGTCGCTCGCCAAGCCGTGCCGGATCGCGACGCCTTCGACGAACTGATCGATCAGGGTGTGCAGATCGGTCTCGAGGATCGTGCGGGGTCGCAGCTCGCGCAGGAGCGACCGCATCTCTGCGATCGCACCGCTCGTCAGCCGATGGAGCTCGACCGTCGCCCGCTCGGCCTGCTTCGGGTCGGTGCGCCACTGGTCGTCGAGGCCGTCGGCGATCATGTTGATGGTGACCAGGGTCTGGGTGACCTGATCGTGCAGATCGCGCGCCAGCCGGGTCCGCTCTGCGAGCGCGCCGTCCTCGGTCGCCTGGACGAGCAACTCCTCCTGGACCGATCGCAGTTCGGCCGTTCGCTCGTCGACCAGGCCTTCCAGCTCGTTCTGGTGGCGCAGGAGCTCGCGCTCGGCGTCGATCGTCGAACGGGCGAGCTCGAGGCTCATCGCCACCACGAAGCCGACGAACCCGATGTCGGACAGGAACACGAAGTCGACGACGCCGGCCGACACGAGGAGGTCGACGACGACGGTCGCGATGAAGAACCCGACGCCGACCGCGAGCGGCAGCGCCTCGCCCCGGCGACCACTGCGGAACATCTTGACGGTCGCAGCGACCAGGTACCCGAGCGCGACGAGCTGGACCAGGACGACGAAGGGCACCAGGGCGGCGTCGTCGTCGGAGAGCGTCGTCACGGTCTCGCCCCACGGCAGCTCGACGGTCGAGACGCCGTCGGCGGTACCGACCACGAGGTCCGGCCCGACGATGCTCACCACCGCGATGACGGCGAACGACGCGCCGAGCACCCGCAACAGCCAGATCGGCCGGACACCGGTCACCATCGCGATGAACACGAGCAGCGCGACCCAAGCGACCGGCGCGACAGTCGCGACACCCTGCGTCGCTGCGACGTTGTCGTCGCCCGAGCCGGCCAGATAGCCCGCCCGCGCCAGCAGGACGGAGATGCCGTACGCGATCGCGAACACGCAGAAGGCGAGGTCCTCGGCACGATGCCGCGGACGACGCCACGCGAAGAACGCATGCAGGATCCCGAAACCGAAGCACGAGCCGGCGACCACCGCCAGCGCCGTCGTCCACACGCTCACGGGCGACATTGTGCCCGGCCCGCGGCGGCGAACCCCAACCGATCGGCGTCACCCCCATCGGGTGAGGCGCTCATGAGGGCGGCACTCGTACGTTCGCCCCATGACCGGCGAACCCCGATCCCGTGACTCCCTCCCCGTTCCGGACCAGGCGTACACGGGCCTGATCACCTACGACGCCAAGGATCCCGACACCTCGTTCCCGGCGATCGAGCAGCTCCGTCCGCCCGACGGCGCGCCCAACGTCGTCGTCGTCATGCTCGACGACGTCGGGTTCGGCGCGTCGAGTGCCTTCGGCGGCCCGTGCGAGACACCGGCCGCCGAGCGGCTCGCCGCCGAGGGCCTGCGGTACAACCGCTTCCACACCACGGCGCTCTGCTCGCCGACCCGCCAGGCCCTGCTCACCGGTCGCAACCACCACTCGGTCGGGTTCGGCTCGATCACCGAGCTCGCGACGTCGGCGCCGGGCTACAACGCGATCCGGCCCAACACCGCGGCGACGATCGCCGAGACACTGCGCCTGAACGGCTACAGCACCGCACAGTTCGGCAAGTGCCACGAGGTCCCGCCCTGGGAGTCGAGCCCGATCGGCCCGTTCGACCGGTGGCCGACCGGCATGGGGTTCGAGCGCTTCTACGGCTTCGTCGGCGGCGACACCCACCAGTACGCACCGGCGCTGTACGACGGGACGTCGCCGATCGAGGCCCCCGACGACCCCGACTACCACCTGACCGAGGACCTCGCCGACCAGGCGGTCTCCTGGATGCGCCGGCAACGGACGTTCGCGGACGATAATTGAAATGATGCCGGCGTAGACTGC
>CBFCWS010000351.1:0-2630 GCA_965601765.1 uncultured Ilumatobacter sp.
GCCCGGAGGAGTACGCGCACGTGGCCGCACCGATCTGGGAAGCCGCCCTGTTCGGCCGACCGACCCAGCCGAGTCCGCCATGACGACGAGCGGCGCGACGGCCGGCACGCCGCCGCCGGACGACGGGTCCGTGCGCACGTTCGGCGGGTGGCACGATGTCGTCGCCGGATCCGCGATCGCCGGACCGTCGCCCGACTCGTCAGCGGTCCCGACGGTCCGGGGACGGCGCGCTCGGGTGGCAGACGACATGCCCTCGAGCCGGTTGCGCCGGTCAGGCGTCGCGCAACGCCTCGACGAGCGGGGCCATCTCGTCGAGGGCGGTCAGCACCTCGTCCGCCGGGCCCTGGGGCAGCGCGAACACCGCGCGCCGGACCCCCCTGCCGGCCAGCTCGTGCAGCTCGGCTTCGTCGGGTCGGGCGCCGAAGACGCCGATCTCGACCGTCGCCGGGTCGCGACCGATCCGCTCGCACGCGGCCTCGACCTCGCTCCGGCGGATGAGCGGGTGACGGCCGCCGATCGGCATCCACCCGTCGCAGAACTCCGCGATGTGCGCAGCGGTCTTCGGCCCGGCATCGCCGCCGAGGATGACCGGCGGGCCACCCGCCTGGGCAGGCTTGGGCCACGCCCAGCTCGGTTCGATCTGCACGTGCTCGCCGTCGAACGACGCCTCGTCGTGGGTCCACAGCGCCTTCATCGCCAGCACGCGCTCGCGCAGGATCGCCCGCCGCTCGCCGTACGCCGTGCCGTGCTGGGCCATCTCCTCCTTGTTCCAGCCGTATCCCACGCCGAACAGGAAACGCCCGCCGGCGATGCGGTCGAGGCTGGCGACCTGCTTGGCCGTATGGATCGCGTCGCGCTGGGCGACGAGGCAGATGCCGGTCGCCAGCTTCAGCGTCGTCGTGGCCACCGCCGCCGCGGCGAGCGCGACGAACGGGTCGTACGTGCGCCAGTAGAACTCGGGCAGGGGCGGTGCACCCTCGCGACCGCCCCACGGTGTCGCCCGGCGGGTCGGGATGTGGGAGTGCTCGGGGAACCACAGCGACTCGAAACCGCGGTCCTCGACCTCGCGGGCGAGCCGGACCGGGTCGATCGTCTGGTCGGTGGGGAAGATGTCGACGCCGATGTGCATGACGCTCGAACCTAACCGCTGATGATGCGCCTGGGATGCGCAGACGACTCCGGCCCGTGCCGGCGTTCGGGCACTCAGCCGTCCGCGACCAAGGGGTCGGCCATCGCTCGTCGTCGTCGGCGGCGGCGGCGCTCCATCCTGAGGTGAGGAGCTCCGAAGGTCGTCTGCGGACGCGCCGAAGCAGCGAATCGAGCCAGATCGGGCTCGGGCCGCGACCGGTGGAGCGAGCCCTTGCCGGTGCGCGCCCATGTCGACGTGCGTCGAGCGGCCGGTGAACACAGCAACCGTCGCACCCCTCAGACGGGAACCGACTCCGGCACGCCCCAACCCGGTTCGTAGCCGAAGCCCTCACGGGCGGACGTCGAACCGAAGCGGGCGTCGAGCACCTCGACGTGATCGAGCGACACGAGTGCCGGATGATCCACCCCACACGCCCGGCTCAGCGCCAGAAGGTCCTTGCCGAGCGTGATGACGTAGTTGGCCAGGCGAGCAGCCTTGACGTCGGGGTCGAGGCCGTGGACGAGCCACGGGTTCTGTGTGGGGCGACTACAACGCGAGGTGATAGCGCAGTGCTTCATCGAGGGCATCGAGATCCCCCGGCCCGAGTCGCCCGAGACCGGTGCGCACCCGCGACACGTCGATCGAGCGGACCTGCTCGACCTGTGCCTTGGACGATGACCGCAGCCCGTTGAGCCGCGTCGGCCGGAGCGGAACGTGCATCCGGCCTCTGATGTCGTCGTTGGACGTGACCGGCACGATCGTGACCACACCGCGGCCGTGGCGAACCGCCGCACCGATCGATGCCTCGTTGCCGACGAGGATCGCCGGCCGAACCCTGCTCGCCTCCGACCCGCGAGCCGGATCGAGATCGACCAGCACCACGTCGCCTCGATGCATCGCGGATCGACTCCCGGATCAGACGTCGTCGAGGCCGTCGCCGGCGAGATGGTCGTACTCGGACTCGTCCCACTCGGCGAAGGCTGTCGCGTAGGCGTCGATCTCCTGGTCGAGTGACTCGTCATCCAGTCGCCGACGGAGCGCTCGACGTGCAAGCTCCGACACGTTGATACCGAGTGCCCGGGCTCGCTCCAGGTCGCCGACCGGCAACGTCACACTCGTCTTGACCATCGACATACCGCAATCATACCTACTTAAGAGGTATGAACTTGGATTCCAACGGGATGACGGTCGCCCCGCCGAGCGGGCGGACCGAGTCGGGTAGACGGGCGAGCAGGTCGAGCGTCACGGCGATCAGGTCGCTGACGTGGTTGACGCAGTACGTGTCGACCACCTCGAACAACCGGTCGCCGATCGCCCGCTCGAATGCCTCCGACGACCCGAACGTCAGCGATGGGTTGCTGTCGGAAGCGAGCGCGAGGTCGAGCGAGTGCCGTTCGATCAGCGCTAGGAACTCCTCGCCGTCGACGAACGGCTCGTCGGCGTCTTCGGCACCCGAGTCGATCGCTTCCCGACTCGGTGGCGGGTTGCCCTCCAGCCACCG
>CBFCWS010000352.1:0-2352 GCA_965601765.1 uncultured Ilumatobacter sp.
CGACGCCGACGCCGACGGGCTGCTCGCCGAGGCGCGCTCGCTCGCCGGGCGCTGCACCGACCCCGGCATCGCCGGCCGGTACCTCACCCTGGTCGAGTCACGGCACGGACGCGCACCTCGTCCGACGTCCCCCGACATGGTCGAGGAGCTCACCGACCGCGAGCTCGCAGTCCTGCGGTACTTGCCGTCGTCGCTGTCGCAGCGCGAGATCGCCGGCGAGCTGTACGTATCGCTCAACACGGTGAAGACGCACTGCCGGGCGATCTACCGCAAGCTCGGCGTCGACGGCCGCAAGGCGGCGGTGCAGGCCGCCCGCGACCGCGACCTGCTCTGACCGGTTCACATGGTTGCCGACACCACGTGCACGCCGAGCTGGCCGAGATCGCCGTCCCCGCTGAGCCGAGCGCACGGCGCGACCCTCCGCGTCGTCCCGATCGTCAGCAACGGCGTGGTCGACGACCCCCGACTTGACCACGTTCGCTCGACCCGACCACGTTCGCCCGCTGGAAGCGCGTCGGCCACATCGGCCCGGAGATCGAAGCGGCGATGATGCACACGGTCGCGGCGATCCGCGGTCGCGAGGCGCCCGCGATGATGACAGCGTCAGACATCCTCGAGGCATCGGGCGACACCACCCGCATCAACGACGAGGCCCTCCTGCAGGGGATCGACGACGTGATTTCCACGCCTGCCGCGTCGCCGTCTCGTCGCAACGCT
The DNA here is from genome assembly GCA_965601765.1 of uncultured Ilumatobacter sp. Taxonomy (GTDB): domain Bacteria; phylum Actinomycetota; class Acidimicrobiia; order Acidimicrobiales; family Ilumatobacteraceae; genus Ilumatobacter. The sequence continues at coordinate 718 of CBFCWS010000352.1, forward strand.
CCGGCCGAGCGATCACGCCGGCGCCGGGCTCAGCGATCGCGCGCCAGGGCGTCGGCGACGGCCTCGATGCGGACCAGGAGCGCTGCCGACGGGGTGACACGGCCACTCACGTAGGTGCTGAAGCGCGACGGGCTCGTGCCGATGAGCCGCGCGAGCTCGCCCGCCGGCACGCCGGCGCGTTCGAGGGCGACGCGGATCCGGCGGGCCACCTCCTCGCGCTCCGTCCGTTCGGCATCCTCCCGCGCTCGTTCGACTGCGAGACGGAACAGCGAGCTCACCCCGTCGTGCTCGCGGTACTCCAGGTTGCGCTCGACGCGCCGGGCGGTCGGACCCCACGGCGACCGACGGATCTCGGCGAGGATCGGCTGCCAGTCCGGCACGAGCCCGCGGTCGATGGCAGCGACGAGCGCCTCGTACGGCCAGGTCGTCACGTCGTCGGACGGCTCGGCGTCGACGTTGCGGAACGACAGCGTCACGGCATCTCCGCAAGGTCGAGGGCCAGCGATCGGCAGGCCTCGACAACCGTCGACCACCGGTGCCAGCGTTCGTCGAGCCCCTTGTAGCGAGGCAGCTCGTCGATCACGTCGGTGTCGCGCGGCGAGGGATCGGCCAGCGCGACGACGAGCGACGTGAGCACCGATGCCGGCTCGCCGGAGCGATCGACGTAGAAGCGGTCGATCTCGGCGAGGACGGCCACCGCCCGATCGTGACCCACGTGGTCGGCCAGTGCGACCACGTCGAGGAAGTCGCGCACCACGTTGCGCTGGACGACGAGGTACGCCTTCACTCGCAGGGTTTCGTCGACGGTCGGGGCGACGACGGTCAGCCCGTCACCGACGTCGACCTCGCAGGTCTCCAGTGGCTGCGCCCGGCGGAGCTGTCGCAGCCCGGCCTCGATCCCACCGAGTCGGCCCATGATCGTGAACGGCGGCCGCGATGCCCGCACCGACGTCGCCCATCCCTCCGTCGCCTCGACGGCGTCGAGGACGACCTCGTAGCGATCGGCGAGATCGGCGACGACGTGGTCGTGGGCGAACGAGTCCCGGTGCCCGGCGCACATCGCCGCCGCCGACCCACCGACGAGCACCGCATCCGGCACGACCTCCTGCAGATGCGCAGCAGACCGCAAGACGCGCTGCAACACCTCCGAGGCCATGGAGTTATCATATCTGATACTTCACACCAGCCCGCACGATGGAGGGCTGTTCCCATCTGACAACGGCCGAACGCGCCAGGGCGGGCTTGGCCCGGCCGGTCCCCCCGTTCAGCCCGCGCGGCTGCGCTCATTCGGACCGAACGGAGAGAGCGAGCGCAGCGAGCGAACGAGTGAGGCCGAGCTAACTCTCCCCGCCCGAGGCCTCGGCGACCTTCTGCTTGCCGGCGGAGATCCACGGCATCATCGACCGGAGGCGGCCGCCGACGACCTCGATCGGATGGTCCTTGCCCTCCTGCTGGAGGCGGTGGTAGTTCTCGCGGCCCGACTCGGACTCGGCGACCCACTCGTCGGCGAACTGGCCCGACTGGATCTCGTCGAGGATCTCCCTCATCCGCGCCTTGGTGTCGGCGTCGATCACGCGCGGGCCGCGGGTCAGGTCGCCGTACTCGGCGGTGTCGGAGATCGAGTAGCGCATCCCG
>CBFCWS010000353.1:0-2225 GCA_965601765.1 uncultured Ilumatobacter sp.
ATACAGCTAATCGCCCTCGGCGCCGTCCACGACGATGCGCTCACCGGGAACGGCCAGCAGCGGAAGCGCACTGGCGGCGAGGGTTCTGAGTTCGTCGGCCGACAGCAGACCCAAGATGGGGACGCCGGCGAGCAGCTCCTCGAACTCGGCGAGCATCCGCTCGGAGCCCTCGTCGGTGTCGGACCGAGCGGACGGGATGCGCAGGTCGACCGGGTCGCTGTAAGCGTCGCCCCGCTCGAGCTCGTCCACCCGCTCCGGGTCGTTCATGATCGCTTCGAGCAGGCTGACTCGAAGCGGGATGCATTCGTCGTCGGTGTACTCCATCAGGCCTCGATCCCGGGCCCACGCGGCGACCGCGTTCATCGACGCTCGGTACTGTGTGCAGGCCGTGGGGTACAAGCCCTGCTGGCCGGCGACCCCGTGCTGTTGCCACAACGCCACTTCACGCATCGGACCGGGCAGGTACGCCAGTTCGGGGAACACCTCGGCCGTCTTGCGGAGCACGGCGCGCTCGGCGTCACGGAAGACGCGTTGCCAGGTCTCCTGTGAGTCGTGCAGGTTCGGTCCGGCCAACTCGATCGCGTGTTTGAGGTCGTCGTGGTGCACGTGCAGGAACGCCAGCGTGGCGCGCTTCTTCTGGATCAGGTTCAGAGCGGACACCGGTCCGGCGCGGGGCACCCCGATGCGGGGCGCCGAGATCTTGCGCATCCCCCACACGGTGCCCCAACCCTCCACGTCGATCCGGTTCCGGATCTGCGCCCACGCAGCCCCGTGCTCGACCTGTTCGCGTTCCTCCGGCGACAACAGATCTCCGAGGTCGTCCTTCACCGCCTCGAGGATGCCGAGACACGTCAGCAGCTCGAGGTAGACCCCGACCCGCAGGAGCCAGGACGGGTCGGAGAGGTGATCGAGCTTGTGGACGATGTCGTCGACGAGTGCGTTCGTGTACAACGCCGCCTTCTCCGTGCCGATGACGAGCACCGGCAACCACGGGTGGTGGATCGACGTGGGGCGCTCACTCGAGTCGGACCAGTTCGTCGCCTGGCGGTCGGTGTCGGGGGCGACGACGCGTTCCACGACCCGCTTGTAGAGCGAGCCCAGGGAGCGCACATCGCAGACGTCGATCTCGGCGGTCGCGCCGGCGACGGGAACTCCGTCCCACGTCAGCGTCATCTCGATCGACGCACGACGCAGGAAGCCGTGGGCGAACCCGAGATCGGCAGCGTCGAAGTCGACCTCGGGGTGGATCACGAGCGACCGGAGCACGCCGTCGCGGCCGTCATCGAGCGCGACCGGCCGGTTTTCCCAGCCTGCGATCGACGGCCCCGGAGCGTCATGGCCGGCGTCGACCCAGCGCATCGTGGCGTCGAGCGCAAGACGCGGATGGGCGGGTCCGACATCGAACAGCAGCACACAACGGTTGTCGGCCGGGTCGCCACCGGTCAGCATCGCGACGCGATCGCTCGAGCCGAGACCGGGATAGAACTCCTCGACGTTCGATCGTCGGCCGGGGACGAACTGCTCGATCCGGCAGCGGGGAACCGCACCGCATGCTTCGGTGCATTCGGCGATCGACCGGAGGATCGTGGCGGCGCGCTCCGGCTCGCACGAGCTCGCGCCCAGCGACGAAGCCACCGCAGCTGCCAAGCCCATGTCGGAAGCGTGGGATGTCATGTGATCGACGGGTCCTGACCGCTGATTCTCCCCATCACCATCGGCGCACAGTATGGCGCCGATCATGCCCACATCGAACGGATCGACATCGCGATCGAGGTGAACTGCGGAAGGGTGGCAGTTCCACACTCCGTCGGCCCCTTCGTCGGTCGCCTCGAACGTGAGCGGGCACCGGCCGCAGCGACCGACGTGCGTGTCGAGAGTCGTTCATCGCCTCGGTCGCCGGAGGAGACGCATCTCGATCCGACCGGTGAGGACTGTAGCTTCGAGATGCACACGCTGATTCCAGGGAGTTCGTCCCCGGCGACCACCACGAAGGCGTCGTCGCGCTCGATCGCCGCACCGACGTACCGGACCGGCGTTGCGACCACCCCGACGACCAGCACGAGTGCGAGCGTGATCGTCGCCTGGAGGTCACGCCAGGCAGCCGACGACGAGGATGACCGGCCGGGAGGACTCATGACGAGACCCACCAGCTCCGGTCAGGTCGTTCCGTCGCGGATGACGCCGGCCACGATCCGGAGCACGAGGATCGACGCGGCGGCGAGCCC
>CBFCWS010000354.1:0-2204 GCA_965601765.1 uncultured Ilumatobacter sp.
TCCGGGTCAATGCGGACACGCCCTCGTACTGGCGGTCGACCACGCTGCCCGAGTTCGACGGCCAGACTTTCACCCTTCCGAACCGACCGCTCGAGGACGTCGGAGCGACCGGTTCCACCGACGGCGATCGCTCCATCCGGCAGCGGATCCAGATCCTCTCGCTCGGCGGCCGGCTGATCCCGGCGGCCGCCGATCCGCTCCAGGCCGACGGCGAGTCGAGCGGTGCGACGCTCGACCTCCGGATCAACCGGGACACGAGCACGCTGCTCGCCCCCGACGACCTCCAGCCGGGCGACGTTTTCAACGTGGTCTCGACGGCCCCGTCCCCGACGCCCGACCAGCTCCGGACCGCCTCGACGACGGCACCCGACGAGGTGTTCCTCGGTCTGCCGGACGATCTCCCCGACGTCGTCGCCGAGACCGCCGCGCAGGTCACCGCCGGCGCGCCGACCGCCTACGACGCCGCGATCGCGCTCCAGCAGTACTTCCGCCAGTTCGAGTACAGCCTCGAGGTCCAGTCCGGCCACAGCGGTTCGGCGATCGAGACGTTCCTGCGGCTGCGGAGCGGCTACTGCGAGCAGTTCTCGGCGACCTTCGCGGCGATGGCGCGCACCCTGGGCATCCCGTCTCGGGTCGCGGTCGGCTACACGCAGGGCACCCTCGGATCGGACGGCTTCTACTCGGTCATCGGCAAGAACGCCCACGCCTGGCCGGAGCTGTGGTTCGACGGCATCGGCTGGGTTCCGTTCGAGCCCACGCCGGGCCGCGGCGCGCCCGGCGCGGAGGCGTTCACCGGGGTGCCGGCCGAGCAGGACGACTCGGGTCCCGACGCCCCACCGGAAGGGTCCGCCGCCGGCGCGCCGCTACCGACCACGCCTCCGTCCGCCGTGCCGCCGACCTTCTTCGACTTCGAGAGCCAGAACATCCCCGATTTCGGCGAGCTGCCCGAGCCCGGTGGCGTCCCGTTCGGCGCGGACGACGTCGCGGGCGAGTCGTCGTCGAGCCCTGCGTTCCGACTGATCGTGATGCTGCTCGCCCTGGTGGCTCTGGCGGCGGTGGCCCCGTGGATCGCCCGCCGCATCGTCCGCCGTGTGCGGCGACCCGACGATCCGGCCGACCGTGTCGTCGAGTCGTGGGTCCGCGCGCGACGAGCGGTCGAACGGGCGGGCGTGCCCGGTTCGACGTCATCGACTCCGACCGAGTGGGTCGCTGCGACAGCCGACCGCCTGCCCGCCGCCAACCGCCATCTGCAGCACCTGGCCGACGCCGTCGAGATCGCGGTGTTCGCGCCCGACGGCACCTCGACCGACAGCGATGTCGGCGAGCGCTGCGAGGAGTGGGCCGATCAGGTCGAGCGCGTGGCGACCGACACGATGCCGACCAACAAGCGGGTGGCCCACCACTTCACGACCTGGTCGTGAGCTCTCGTGAACTGCCGTCGCCGAGGGGCGACGCCGTCAGGACTCGGGGCGACGCTTGCCGGCGTTGGTGAGCCAGGCATTGATGGGCAGCGAGCCCAGCTTCTCCCGGCCGATCAAGCGCAGTTCGCTCTCCAGCATCACCGCGACCACGAGGACACCGACGAAACCGACGAAGGCGACCCAGAAGCTCACCGCCAGCCCGAGCACCGTGACGATCAGTCCGGCCACCAACGCCACCGTGAGCAGGGCGAGGCGACGGCGCGACACGCGGACCCCTCGATCAGCGAACTCGGGGTCGCTGGCGAGTTCCTGCTCGATCTGACGGAGGATCCGTTGTTCGTCTTCTGACAGCGGCATGCAAGCTCAGTCTCGCACAGCGAGCACCGATCCTCAACGCGCAACGGCCGAATAACGGAAACCTGCGAAACCCGACCGCACGCTGACTATCGTCGGCGCAGTACCCGGTGGACGGCGGCGGGCTCGGTGCCGAGCGAGCAGAGGGTTCCGGAGCGTCCACCAGGCGAGTGGACAAGGAGATGCATCGTGCACGAGACCTCGTTGCTCCGGCAGGAACCGAACCAGCGTCGGCTGGGCGCGGGAGAGGTCCTGTTCGAGGTCGGCGACCACGCCACCCACATGTACGCGGTGATCGAAGGCGAGATCGAGATCGTCGACGGCGAACGCGTCGTCGAGACGGTCGGGCCGGACGAGATCTTCGGCGAGATGGCCATCCTCGACCGGCGGCACGCACACCCCCGCTCGGCCACCGCCCGAGCGAGCGCT
>CBFCWS010000355.1:0-2101 GCA_965601765.1 uncultured Ilumatobacter sp.
GGAGCCGGTGGTCGAGCACGGGGTTCTCTTCGGCGAGGTGCGCGGCCTGGAGGTGTGCCGGGTGGTCGACGACCCGACGAGCGGGTCGACCCGCCTGGAGGTCGGGGTCGGCGCCCACGACCGTGAGGCGTTCCAGATGATCCACGGGGACGTGCCGGCGGTGGACTCGCTCGCTCGGATCGTCGAGGAGGTCGCCGGGTACCGGCGCGCCGACGCAGCCCACCATCCGCTCAACCGACTGGCGCCCGAGCGCTTCCTGCGATGGCATCTCGAGCAGCATCCCGACCTGGTCGGAGCGGTCGATCTCGCGCCGGCGGAGCCGCCGATCCCGCGCGTCAACCTGCTCGACTCGTCGACGTGCGTGGCGCGGGGCACGTCGATCGGTGGCGAGAACCTCGTCGTCGTCTGCGGGTCGGGCACCGACCTCGAACTGGTGCCGGACGCGATCGATGCCCGCCGGGCGGCGGGCATCGACCGAGGGGGACGGGTGGTGGTGGCGACGAGAGGCCGGGTGGCGATCACCGACGACCTCGTCGCGCTGGCGGGTCAGGCGTTCGAGCTGGTCGCCGTCTGATCGTCGCTGTCGGCGGTCTCGTCGACCGTCGAGGAGGCCTCGATCGCGGGCGCCTCGGTCGAGATCTCGATCGAGCGTGCCTCCGGTGACGCCACGACGCCGATGCGGATCGTGAGTCGCCCGTCGACGTGGTTGCCGGTCACCTGCTCGGGGTCGAGCCGGTTGGGGAGCTTGAGCGAGCGCTGCCACTCCGCACCGTCGTGCGACGCCGAGATCGTGAGGGTGCGGCCGGCGACCTCCACCGACACGTCGCCGGCCGGGATGCCCGGGAGGTCGACGGTGAGGGTGTAGTCGTCCTCGCCCCAGCTGCCGTGCACGACCGGACCGAGGGTGCGGCCGCGATCGAACCAGTCGGCGGTCATCTGGCGGAAGATGCGATCGACGCTGCGGTCGAGATCGGGGGTGGTGTAGCGGACCATCATGGTGTGTCTCCTCTGATGAGCGATGGTGTTTCTGTTGCGGACACAATCCATCATACATGAAAGCTGAGCCATTACAACTCAAGAATGCTCAGGAACAGGAGGAAGTCGGTGGGCGCTAGCGTGGGGCCGCCATGCTCGACGATCGATTGCAGCAGCAGCTCGCGGCCACGACCGACGAGTTCCGCGAGCTCGAGGCGCGTCTCTCCGATCCCGACACGCTCGCCGACCCGGGGGCGCTGCGCATGGTGTCGCAGCGGTACCGCCAGCTCGAACCGCTGATCGCGCTCGCGGCCGACCGTCGCCGACGGACCGCCGACCTCGAGACCGCCCGCGAGCTCGTCGGGGTCGCAAGCGACGCGGAACGGATCGAGCTCGCCGAGGAGGTGCGAACTGCGGAGGCGGATCTGGTCGAGATCGACCAGCGGATGCGCGACCTGTTGATCCCACCCGATCCTCACGACGGCCGCGACGTGTTGATCGAGATCCGTGGCGCCGAGGGCGGCGAGGAGGCCAACCTCTTCGCTCGTGATCTCCGGGACATGTACACCGCCTACGCGCAGCGCCGCAGGTGGCGCGCCGAGACGCTCCACACCGACGCGAGCGACCTCGGCGGCGTCAACCAGGTGACGCTGCTCGTCGGCGGCGACGACGCCTGGCGGCGGTTGAAGTTCGAAGGTGGCCCTCATCGGGTCCAGCGGGTTCCCGTCACCGAGAGTCAGGGTCGGGTGCACACGTCGTCGGCGACGGTCGTCGTGATGCCCGACGTCGACGAGGTCGACGTCGACATCGACGAGCGCGACCTCGACATCGACGTGTACCGATCGTCGGGCGCCGGCGGGCAGCACGTCAACACGACCGACTCCGCGGTCCGGATCACCCACCGCCCGACGGGCGTGGTCGTCACCATGCAGGACGAGCGCAGCCAGCTCCAGAACCGCAATCGGGCGATGCAGGTGTTGCGGGCCAGGCTGCACGACCTCGCCGAGCGCGAGAAGCAGGCCGAGCTGTCGGCCGAGCGGCGCAGCCAGGTCGGTGGCGGTGGACGCAGCGAGAAGATCCGCACCTACAACTTCAAGGAGAACCGCGTGACCGACCACCGGATCGG
>CBFCWS010000356.1:0-2007 GCA_965601765.1 uncultured Ilumatobacter sp.
GAGTCGAGATGACAACGTTGTCAAAAACAGTATGCGGACTTGACAACGTTGTCAAGAGCGATTTGGCTGTGCGCGAGGACACGACGATGCAGCGACCGAGCCCCCCGAACCGCCGACCGACGATGCGCGACGTCGCCGAAGCCGCCAGTGTGAGCCTCAAGACCGTGTCCCGGGTCGTCAACGACGAAGGCGGTGTGCGACCCGCGCTCGTCGATCAGGTCGAGCGCGCCATCGACGAGCTCGGCTACCAGCGAGACGACCGAGCGCGCCAACTCCGCATCGGCACCGGAAGATCCAAGATCATCGGGTTCGTCCAGGTCGACGTCGCCAACCCCTTCTTCTCCGCGATCTTCCGCGGCATCGAGGACGTCGCGTCGGTACACGGCTATCAGGTGATCGCCGGCAGTTCCGACGGCAGCGCCGACCAGCAAGACGCAGTCCTCGAGGCGCTCATCGCGCGCCGCGTCGACGGCATCATCATCGTGCCGTCCGGCGACCGCCTCGACCTACTCACCGCCGAGATGGAGCGCGGAACACCGGTCGTCTTCCTCGACCTCGAACCGCCGCCCGGTATCGAGGGCGACCTCGTCCGCAGCGAGCATCGTGGCGGCGCGCGCACGATCACGCGACACCTCATCGATCGCGGCCACACGAGGATCGCGTTCGCCGGTGACGCCCCCGGCATCTTCTCCGCTCAGGAGCGCTATCTCGGCTTCGCGTCCGCGATGGCCGCCGCCGGGATCCCAGTCAACGACGACTGGGTTCATCGCGGTCTCAACGATCCCGGCCTCAGCCACACAGCGATCGCAGATCTCCTCAGGGACTACCCGAGCGAGTCGAGCCCCACTGCGCTCGTCACCGCACAGAACTTCATCACCATCGGAGCAGTTCGCGCCCTGCACCGACTCCACCTCCAACACCAGGTCGCGCTCGTCGGCTTCGACGACGTCGACCTCGCCGATGTCATCGAACCCGGTATCACCGTGATGCCCCAGAGCCCCTCCAAGCTGGGTGGTCGAGCCGCGGAGCTCCTCTTCCGGCGCCTCGACGGCGACACGTCCGAGCCGGTGCTCGAGATCGCCGACGACCGGATGATCGTTCGCGGCTCCGGCGAGATCGCGTCACCGTGACATGTCGCGACGGAACCTCCCCGCCGCGACCGACGTCATCGGTTGAAGAAGAGCTGGAGCTCGGCGGGCCGTTGTCCTCGACCGTGACGATCGGTGCGCTCGGGACCTCGACGGCGTCGTCGGCGAACTCGATCTCGAGCGTTCCGACGATCGCGATCGTTTCGCCGCTCAGGGCCGACGTGTCGAGCTCGATCGGGCTGCGAGCTCGAACGTCGCCGGCTGTCTCCAGATCTCGCTGGCCCAGTTGTCGGGTGTGCTGCGACCGAGGGCTCGGTGGAGCTGCGTCGCGGCAAGGTCGAGGACCGGGCGAGCTCGTCCGATCGTCAGTGGAGTGGAAGGCGAGCTGTGACGGTAGCACCGTGCGGTGCGTTGTTGAGCTCGATGGTGCCACCGACCTCTAACGTTCGTTCTCGCATGGAGGACACGCCGACGCCGGGCACCCAGGGTGCGGAGTGACAGCCCCGGTCGCGGACGATCAGCACGAGGTGGCCGTCGTCGTGTTCGAGTTCGAGCCACGCTCGATCGCAACCGCTGTGGCGAGCTGCGTTCGTGACGGCCTCGGTGGCGACGCGGTACGCAGCGACCTCGATCGATGCCGGTAGTGGCGGAAGATCCGGTGCCTGCACGATGACGTGCATCGGTCCGCCGCTCGAGGTTCGCACGGCCGCGAACTGTTGCTCGAGGGCGGCAACCAGTCCGAGTTCGTCGAGCGCCGGTGGACGCATGTCATAGACCAGGCGGCGGATCTCGCCGACGGCGCCGGTCGCGTCGATGCGCAGCCGAGCGAGGAGCTCATCCGCAACGGCGGGATCGGTCGAAATCAGGTTCCGCGCCGCGGCGGCGGTGTGGGAGATGCCCGACAGGGTCGGGCCCAACC
>CBFCWS010000357.1:0-1864 GCA_965601765.1 uncultured Ilumatobacter sp.
GGCGGCACGATCCGGGCGTCGACGATCGTCCCCTCGGCGTCGGTCTCGTACCGGTGGAACAGCACGCCGCGTGGGGCCTCGCTCGCCCCCCACGCCGCGCCCGCCCGCGGTGGGACGTCCACGGCGGACACGGGCGGGCGCACGTAGCCCTCGATCAACGCTCGAGCCTCGATCACCGCGCCGAGCACCTCGAGGCCCCGGACCAGGATGCTCCGGAACGGATTGCGCTCGACCGCTCCGACCCCGACCTCGTCGGCGAGCGCCAGCACCGGGGCAGCGAGCCGGTCGTGGTTGTTCGTCCAGCGGGCGAGCGGGCCGGTCAGGTAGCGGCCGCCGCCGCGCCGATGCGCGTGGAGCGCCGTCGAGTGCGCTACCTGTGTCTCGACGAACTCGCGGTCGACGTCGGCGACGTCGATGTCGAGGCCACGGTCGGACACGACGCGCCCGCCGAGGACGGCGTACTCGGTCGGATGGCGCAACGACACCAGCTCGTGGTCGACCTCGAGGGTCGGGAAGTCGAATCCGGCTGCCCACCGGACCACGTCGACGGCCGCCTCCTCGGCCCAGGCGAGCCGGTCGGCGAACGCGGTCAGCTCCTCACGTTCGGGGGCCCGGTAGAACCCGCCGAGCTGCACGTTCACCGGATGGATCGGACGGCCGCCGACCACGGTCATCAGGTCGTTGCCGAGCTTCTTGAGTTGCAGGATCTGCTCGATCCGCGCCGGGTCGCGCCCGGCGAGCTCGATACCCGATGCGGCGCCGAGGAAGTCGGGCGCGTGGAGGAACCCGATGTGCAACATGTGGCTCTCGATCCACTCGCCCGCGTACAGCAGGCGCCGCAGGTCGCGCAGTGTCCCGTCGACGGTCACCCCCGAGATCCGTTCGAGGGCGGCAGCGGCCGACATCTGGTAGGCGACGGGACAGATCCCGCAGATGCGCGCGGTGATGTCGATCGGCTCGCGATGGCCGCGGCCGCGGAGGAACCCTTCGAAGAACCGGGGCGGCTCGTAGATCCGCAGACGGAGATCGGTGAGTTCGCCGTCGGTGACCGCCACGTGGAGGGCACCCTCGCCTTCGACGCGCGACAGGCTGCCCACCTCGATGTCGACGTCTCGGTGGGTCATGACGGGTCCCTTTCCGGTCCGGGGTCGTCGAAGGCCAGCTCCCGGAACTCGGGCGACCAGCCGCTGAAGCCGCGCCACAGTCGACGGCGCTCGACCGGTGAGACGCCCAGCTCGACGAACTGACGATCGAGGGCTCGTGGCGCCGCCGACTCGGACGGCCCGAAGCAGCCGTAGCAGCCGCGCCGGAACGACGGGCACAGTGCACCGCAGCCGGCGTGGGTGACCGGTCCGAGACACGCCACGCCGTCGGCGGCCATCACGCAGACCGCGCCGTTCGCCTTGCACTCGCTGCAGACGCTGGCGCTCGAGATCCTCGGCGGCCGTCCGGTCAGGTACGCCGTGATCACCTCCAGCAGCTGCCCCCGGTCGATCGGGCACCCGCGCAGCTCGAAGTCGACGTCGACGTGATCGGCGATCGCCGTCGACGTGGCGAGCGTGGACACGTAGTCGGGTCGGGCGTACACGATCGACGCGAAGGCGTCGACGTCGGCGCCGTTGCGGAGCGCCTGGATGCCACCGGCGGTCGCGCACGCACCGATCGTCACGAGCACCGACGACTGGGCACGGATGTCGAGGATCCGCTCGAGCGAAAGCTCTTCGAAGTAGAGCCGGTCGGCAATGTCGTAGTCGGTGCTGACGGTCTCCGGATTATGGTTGATGACGATGGAGCGGTAGCCAAGCTCTTGGATCGTCTGCACGCAGTTGACCGAGCACCAGTCGAACTCGACGCTCGAGCCGAT
>CBFCWS010000358.1:0-1808 GCA_965601765.1 uncultured Ilumatobacter sp.
GTCCGTCGCCTTCCCCTGCTCCACGACCACGGGTAGCGCGCGCGTTTCCGGGCACATCGTCGAGCGCACGCGTGCCGCTACGAGCGGGCGGGACCGTTCTCGAGCGGCGTGATTATCGAGCGGCCTGCATGGTGCCGAAGGCGCGCGACTTCGCCGGCGATGAGGCGCGGTCAGGAGCGTTTGCGGCCGTGATGATCGCTCGGGTACTTGCTGGCTGACTCGACCGAGCGACACCTGCCGTACCCGAGCGGGTCAATGGAGCGAGCCGGGTCTGCATCGGCGGCACGGCGGGACCGCCCGTACACCCGTACGCCGCCCTGCGGCACCTTCCGGTCAGACCGACGGAGTGCCTCCCGGCTCGTGCGATCGCCACCGTGCCGCGGTGTGCACCGTGTCACCGCCGACCAGCCACCCCAGGACATCGTCCGCGGCCGTCGACGACCGGAGCTCCAGCTCGGCGTCGGGGTCGATCGGGACCAGGAACTCGATCTCGGCCGTCCCCCGCCGGGAGCTGCGTCGCACAGCCGTGAGCTGCTCCAGCGCCGCCCACTGCACGGCGTTGTTCACGTGGTTCCACGGATCGAGGTCGACCCGCCGCACCTGCCACGAGCGGCGGTCGTCGACGCCGGCCGGCGGCCCGAGCGACAGCCGCGTGGACACCTGGCGCCCGGCTGCCGCCTCGCCGTAGATCTCGTGGAAGCCGGCGCCGAGCGGGGCCGGCCGGCCGCGTTCGAGATCGACCTGGATCCACAGGCTGACCGCCTCGATCGACGCCCCGCCCTCGCCGACGAGCGACGTGCGACGCTCCGCCCAGCTCCGCCCGAAGCCGGTGCAGAACGTCGTCAGCTCGATCTCGTCGCCGAGCCGTGCCGGCGTGCGCACGTCGATCATCGTCCGGCGGACGACCCAGCCGACCGAGCTGTCCAGGCCGCAGTCGTCGGCGTCGTCGGTCGCCACGTCCTGCAAGTAGCGCGCCACCGCGTCGAGCCGCATCGATGCCCGGGTGTCGACGTCGGCGAGACGGACCTTCTGCGTGGCGGTGAACCGCCGGCCTCGTGCGGGCACCGGGAGCAACTCGACGGCCGGGGTGACGCGCGCCATCCCGATCAGACCTTCCGGCGCGGCCGGGACGGCCGCCACCCCGGTCGCTGCTGTTCGCGCCCACCCAGCGAGGGAAGCCCCGGCGACGAGCCGGACACGAGCGAGCCGCCGTGCCGCTTGTCGAGCAGCCGGCCACACGTCGTCCCCGGTTCGGTCGGCGAGACGACCTCCAGGAACTGGTCGCCCACGACCATCAGCGCGTTGTGCAACCCGAACTCGGCGACGCCAGGATCGCGGAAGCAGACGGAAGGGCCGAACGTGTCGGAGAGCTGCGTCACGACCGGGTCGAGGTCGGCGGCGACCAGGGCCACCTGACGGAGTCGGATCATGCCCGGATCGTAGGTCGGTCGCGGCGCGGGTCCATCGGCTCGAACGGAAACTGAGTACGGCCCTACTGCAGTGCTCGATACTCGCGGCGCCGCGACGGCCTCGGACCCGTCCGGGATCCGGCACGGCCGATCGGCCGCTGTCTGGCTGTATCGGCTCGGAGGGCCTCGCTGCGCAATACCGGACACCTCGGCGAGCGCCGTGGTGCCTGATTGAGTCGGGGGTGCGTTGCGGCGGACGGCGTGAGCGAAATTCGTCGGTCATCGCGACGCCTTCGCTCACCGTTGATGTTGGCGTCAGAAAGTGTGGGTGTCGGTCGTGATCAGCTGAGCGCCGGCCTGCGCACGGGATCGGATGACCGCCCGTCCGGCTCCCACTGG